>JAHHTM010000136.1 GCA_020024675.1 Muricomes sp. | reverse complement strand
TGATGACAAGTGTGCTGGAGTGATTACATGGTGTCACACATTTTCCCCATCTAAAATGTGGATTAACGGGTTAGTTAATCTGCAAAAGCCGTATTGTCATTTGGCAACTCAGTATAATCGTGAAATTCCAAATGAAGAAATTGACATGGATTTTATGAATCTAAATCAGGCAGCTCATGGGGATCGTGAACATGGATTTATCGGTGCCAGATTAAGAAAACCTAGAAAAGTCATTGCAGGTTATTGGCAAGATGAGAAGGTACAATATCGTCTTGGAAATTGGATGAAATCAGCAGTAGGAGTTGCTATTTCTAAAGAGATGAAAGTTATGCGTTTCGGCGACAATATGCGTGAAGTTGCAGTAACAGAAGGGGATAAAGTAGAAGTACAGGCAAAGCTTGGATGGCAGGTGAATACATGGCCTGTTGGTCAGCTTGTAGATGAGATGAATGCCGTTACGGAAGAAGAAATCAACGCCATGATGACAAATTATACTGAAAAATATACTATGGCAACAGCTGATGTTGAAACAGTTCGTTATCAGGCACGAGAAGAAATTGCGATAAAAAAAATGCTCGATGCAGAGAATTGTATGGCATTTTCGAATACATTCCAGGATCTTTATGGTATGAAACAGCTTCCGGGTATTGCTTCACAGGATCTCATGGCACAAGGCTATGGCTATGGAGGATAAGGAGACTGGAAAGTTTCTGCAATGTTAGCGATTATGAAAAAGATGGGTGAAAATGGAAATGGGTCATCTTCTTTTATGGAAGATTACACCTATCATTTGGTGGAAGGTCAAGAGTATAGTCTGGGTGCACATATGCTGGAAGTTTGCCCAAGCGTTGCAGCAGAAAAACCTATGATTGAGGTGCATCCATTGGGAATCGGAGATCGGGAAGATCCGGCACGTCTGGTGTTTGAAGGAAAAAAGGGTGATGCGATCGTAGTCAGTCTGGTAGATATGGGTGGAAGACTTCGTCTTATTTGTCAGGATATCCATTGCGTTAAACCAATCATGCCGATGCCAAATCTTCCAGTAGCCAGAGTTATGTGGCAGCCGGAACCAAATTTGATGGATGGTATAGAATGTTGGATCACGGCAGGTGGTGCACATCATTCAGTACTTTCTTATGATGTAACAGCAGAACAAATGAAAGATTGGGCTAAAATGATGGAAATTGAATTTGTACATATTTCGAAAGATACCACAGTAGAAAGTTTGGAAAAAGAATTGTTCTTAAACGACCTGGCCTGGAAACTGAAGTAAAAGAATAGGAGTAGAATATGCTGGAAAAACTAAAACAAGAAGTGTGCGAAGCAAATTTAGAACTTACAAAATATGGTCTGGTTACTTTTACATGGGGAAATGTTTCCGGAGTTGACCGGCAACAAGGGTTAATGGTAATTAAACCAAGTGGTGTGTCATACGATGGCATGACACCGGACGATATGGTTGTTGTATCTTTAAAAGATGGAAAGCAGGTGGAAGGAAAATGGAAACCATCTTCTGATACTCCGACTCATGTGGCACTGTATAATGCGTTTGAAAATATTGGTGGTATTGTACATACACATTCTAGATGGGCAACATCATGGGCACAGGCAGGACGGGCAGTTCCTGCATACGGAACTACTCATGGAGATTATTTTTACGGAGCAGTTCCTTGCACAAGAAAAATGACTCCAAAAGAAATAAATGGAGAATATGAAAAGGAAACTGGAAATGTGATCGTAGAAACATTTCAGAATATTTCTCCAGATGATATTCCGGCAGTACTTGTGCATTCTCATGGGCCATTTGCCTGGGGAAACAACCCACATGATGCAGTGTATCATGCTGTTGTTTTAGAGGAAGTGGCATTTATGGCACTTCAGACGGAAAACCTGAATTCCCAAGTTGGAGTTATGCAGCAGGAATTACTTGATAAACATTATTTGCGCAAGCATGGAAAAAATGCTTATTATGGTCAGATAGAAGGAAAATAAAGTGCATATAGTTTACCAAATTAAAAGATATTGACAATGACTATAAATTTTTGATACTATGCTAAAGATGGGAATGAAGTTCTCCCTTAGTTAGTAAACTCAAACCGCTAGTATTAGCTGATGACTTCTGCATATTGACGCAGAAATTGTCAGCTTTTTTGCGTCTGATTTTAATGAATAGGAGGAATACAATATGCTGATTAGTATTGCAATGATGTTGTTAATGGGAATGTTTATGGGGTGGATCTGCAAAAAAATTCATTTGCCTAGTTTGACGGGAATGATTTTAACGGGTATTATTCTTGGGCCTTATGTTTTAAATCTAATTGATAGTTCACTTTTAAACATATCTTCGGATTTAAGAAGAATTGCTTTGATCATTATTTTAACAAGAGCGGGACTTTCTTTAGATTTAAATGATTTGAAAAAAGTTGGACGTCCGGCAATTCTAATGTGTTTTGTACCGGCTTGTTTTGAAATGATTGGAATGATCCTGCTTGCACCTAAATTATTGGGAATATCTGTTTTGGATGCGGCTATTATGGGAGCTGTTGTGGGTGCAGTGTCACCTGCAGTTATCGTACCTAAAATGCTAAAACTTATGGAAGAGGGATATGGATTAGAACATAGCATTCCTCAGTTGATTCTTGCTGGTGCATCTGTGGATGATGTATTTGTAATCGTAATGTTTACAGCATTTACCGGCCTTGCACAAGGCAACGGCGTGTCTGTCAGAAGTTTTATCAATATTCCAATTTCTATAGTCTTAGGTATTTTGGTTGGAGTAGTGATCGGTATTATTCTTGCAAAATTCTTTGAAAAAATCCATATGAGAGACACAACAAAAGTCAGCATCATATTGTGTATTTCATTTATTTTGGTAACATTTGAAGATCGATTTTCTTCTGTGATTCCTTTTGCATCTTTAATTGCTGTTATGGCCATAGGGATTGCATTACAAAAGAAAAGGGAAATTGTTGCAAATCGATTATCTTTAAAATTTAATAAATTATGGGTCGTTGCAGAAGTTATATTATTTGTATTAGTTGGTGCAACAGTTGATATTAAATATGCGGTATCTGCAGGAGTTGTGTCGATTCTTTTGATTTTAGGGGTACTCGTATTTAGAATGTTAGGTGTATTTTGCTGTCTCTTAAAGACAAAATTTACGATGAAAGAACGAGGATTTTGTATGATAGCATATACACCGAAAGCTACCGTACAGGCAGCTATCGGCGGTGTTCCACTGGCAATGGGATTAGCTTGTGGAAATATTGTATTAACGATTGCTGTGGTAGCAATTTTGATCACTGCTCCACTGGGTGCATTTTGTATAGAATTTGCTTATAAAAGATTGCTAAGCAAAACAGACGGACAATAATGCTTCATAATAAATCAGCGATATCGAAAATTAATTTTTCCGTGTCATTCCATCCAAGACAAGGATCGGTAATGGACTTACCATACACACCATCGCCAATATTTTGAGAACCTTCTTCGATGTAGCTTTCAATCATAAAACCTTTTACTAGTTTACGGATGTCTGAATTATGTCTACAGCTATGTAAAACTTCTTTTGCGATTCTAGGTTGTTCATAAAACTTTTTCCCGGAATTTGCATGGTTAGTATCTACGATAACAGCAGGGTTAGATAAGCCGGATTTTGCATAGCTTTCTGACAGATTCAGTAAATCCTCATAATGGTAATTTGGCTGAGACTGACCATGTTTGTTTACGTAACCTCTTAAAACAGCATGAGCTAAAGGATTTCCGTGAGAGTGGACTGCCCATCCTCTGTAAATAAATGAGTGTTTATGCTGTGCAGCAGTGATAGCATTCATCATAATTGAAATGTCACCGCTGGTAGGATTTTTCATTCCGACAGGGACGTCGATTCCACTTGAAGTGAGTCTGTGTTGCTGGTTTTCAACTGATCTTGCACCAATCGCAACATATGCCAATATGTCGTTTAGATATCGGTAATTTTCAGGATACAACATTTCGTCAGCACAAGAAAATCCTGTTTCTGCAAGTGCTCTCATGTGAAGTTTTCTGATTGCAACCAGACCTTTGTATACATCGGGTTTTTTGTTAGGATCTGGTTGATGTAACATTCCTTTGTATCCTTCGCCGGTTGTTCTTGGTTTGTTTGTATAAATGCGAGGAATAATATAAATTTTATCTTTTACTTTATCCTGGATTTTAGCAAGGCGAGATATATAATCTAAAACACTGTCTTCATTGTCTGATGAGCAAGGCCCGATAATCAATATCAATTTATCAGATGTGCCTTTAAATATATCTGCAATCTCAATATTTCGTTGATCTACGATAGCTGAAAGTCTTTTTGAAAGGGGGTATTCTTCCTTTACCTCTGCAGGAATTGGCAATTTTTTTTCAAATTCTAAATTCATCTTTATTATCTCCTTGATGTCATTATTATCCTTTCATGACGATTATAATTACACACTTTACCACATTACAGTAAAAGAATCAATGATATTTTTTGTTTTATCACCGAAATGATTCCAACGAATGTAGAGTGATAAATTCTAAATATACCATAGTAATATCCTACTATTCGAAATAAAACCATGGAAATACAAGAAAAAAGAAAATACATACAT
>JAHHTM010000135.1 GCA_020024675.1 Muricomes sp. | reverse complement strand
AAAGTAGCTCTTGTTGGAAGCAACGAACTTGCTAAGACAGTACTCTTTAAGATTCTTATCGGAGAAATGGAACCAGATGAAGGAACTTATAAATGGGGTATCACTACATCTCAGGCATATTTTCCTAAAGATTTTGGTGGAGAATTCGACAATGATTATACGATTACAGAATGGTTGACACAATATTCTGAAAATAAAGATGCCACATACGTGCGTGGTTTCCTTGGTAGAATGCTTTTTGCCGGAGAAGATGGTGTAAAGCGTCTGAAAGTGCTTTCAGGTGGTGAGAAAGTAAGATGCCTTCTTTCTAAAATGATGATCTCAGGAGCAAACATTCTTCTTCTTGATGAACCTACCAACCATCTTGATATGGAATCTATTACTGCATTAAATAATGGTATGATCAAATTTCCTGGAGTACTTATCTTTTCTTCACGCGACCACCAGATTGTGGAGACAACAGCAAATCGTATCATGGAGATTGTTCCTGGAGGAAAATTAATCGATAAGATCACCACATACGATGAGTACCTTGCAAGCGATGAAATGGCTCGTAAGAGATACACTTATACTGTGCAAACTGATGACGAAGATTAAATTTAACTAAAATAAAAGAAAGGTATCTTACAAAAGTAAGATATCTTTCTTTTTTATTTAATAATAAATTTTTCCTTCAGATACAATTGTTGGTTTTCCATTTTCTACATTTACTTCTGTAACAGAACAATTTTTAGGAACACCATCTCCCCAAAACTGATCCACACTATCAATGCCTCTTATACAATTAAGCATCGCTTTTAAAGCAGCTCCATGTGTAGATATAAGAATTGATTTATCTTTTAATTCTTCATTTTGATAAAGCTTTTGTAGAAATCTTCCTACACGATTTAATAGTTCTGGTACAGACTCACCACCTTCCGGTATCTTATAATTTACTGTATCAATAAAAAACTTATTAAACTCATCTCCACCTGGCTCTTTTCTTTCTCCTTTAAAACAGATTCCCTCTGAAATTCCAAAACTCATCTCCTGAATAAGAGGTTCTTCAATAAGAGGGATTTTTCTATCTCCCAAAACAATTTTAGCTGTTTCTTTTGCACGTACAAGTGGACTTGTATAAGCAAGATCAATTTTTTTGTTTTTAAGCCCCTCTGCAGTTTTCTTGGCAAGATATTTTCCATAGTCATTTAGTGGAATATCTGCCCTTCCTTGAACCTTGTGCAATTTATTCCATGAAGTTTCTCCATGACGAACAAAATATAATTTCATTTCTTTTCCTCTTTATTTTCTTCTATTTTTTAAAATATCGGTGCAAATGTAACGAAATGTCTTTTCCTCGCCTTTTTCTGAAAGCATAACAAGCAAATGTTCCAGAAGTTTTCTTGTATCTTCATGCATAAGATATTCTCCTGTTCCTCCTCGGAAATAAAGAAGTGGATCGTTATCTTTGTATGCTTTTCCTTTGTATATTTTGCTTGCCGCAATACGATCCAAAAACATTTCAACCACATAGCAAACCGGCATTTTCATGCCGGTCATAGTTTTATTTCCATTTGTCCCATAATCAATCCAATATTCGTAGTGGTGTTTATTTCTTCCTTTATGATGAAGCCATGCATAAGAGCAGCCTTTCTCTTCTCTTTCTGCATTGTTAGGACTTCTATCTCCCTGATAATATTTACATCCCACTTTAAATTCAGTCCAGCTATATTTTGAAAGATCATGTAAAAGTCCTTGTTTATATAGCCCTACCTGAAAACATTCTTTCATAACAAGCATTTTATGTTTTGTAATCGTGCTGAAATGGCAGGCCGCTTTTTTAAGACTCAACTGCGTTCTCCTTTTCTTTAACTATAGATTTTTCCGCTGATTCTTCTAGTACTTTTTTCACTGATTCATGTGCATCTTTTCCAACTAGAAGCACTATGCTTCTAGGTTGAACATCTATTGTTTTTTGCTCATCTAACAATGTTTCTGTCTTCATTATTCCTTCTGTAGTATCAAGAACAATTTGCCACTTTTTGTGTGCATTCAATTTTGGCAATGCAAAAACGTGACTCTCCCAATGCATGTTATAGGCTATAAAACAATCTACATCGTTTATTTCTGCCCCACAATACAATACTCCAAGCTGTCGACTTGCGATATCACCTGGTGTAACCCATGCATTTTCACCATGATAAGAAACATCTGGAATACCACACGCAGTTTTATCCATTCCAAGAAGAGGATTTTCTCTATGAAGTACCGAATGTGTTTTTCTAAATCTAATAAGACTTTTTACATACTCAAACAAATCCTGATGATTTTTAAGCCTTCCCCAGTCAAGCCATGAAAGATCATTGTCCTGACAATACACATTATTATTTCCCTTTTGTGTATTTCCAAACTCATCGCCTGCAAGAATACAAGGTGTTCCTTGTGCCATCATAAGAAGGAAAAATGCATTATACACTTGTTTTTTTCGAAATGCCACAATCGACTTCTTTCTGCTTGGTCCTTCTACTCCGCAATTCCAACTATAATTATATTGAGGACCATCTTGATTTCGCTCTCCATTTGCTTCATTATGTCTGCCATCATAAGAAACAAGATCATTTAAAGTAAACCCTGTATGTCCCGTAATATAATTATAGCATCCGTCTTCTTTTGTGTTATGACGAAGAGCTTCTATTACACTGTAGATCATGCCTTCATCACCTTTTAAAAATCGACGCATTGTATTTTGAAATCCATCTTCTTTTCTTATTATTTTTACACCTTTTAAGAATGGGTCTTCTGAAATCATTTCCCATGGAATCCTGTATGGATTTACTATAAACCCGTCTACATGATATTCAAACATATAAAATCTCAGACATTCCAAGACAAGCTGTGGAAGGACTCCTTCCGTAAAAGGCATTTCAAGAACCACCTCTATCCCTGCTTTATGACAGGCAAGAATCATTTCTTTTAACTCGTTAGATACATTTTCACCTGATGCGTATGCTGCTTTTGGTGCAAAATAGAGCCCTTTTCCATAGCCCCAGTAATTTTGATAAGCACCCGTATGTTCCTCAAATTCATACACCGGCATACACTGAATCTGATTGATTCCTAACTCCTGAAGATATGTGATTTTTTCCACAATACCTGCAAACGTACCTTTATGTTTTATATGGGAGGAACTATGTTTTGTAAATCCTCTGACATGAAGACTATAGGCAATCACCTCATGATAAGGTATAGAAAGTCTTACATCCCCCTTCCAGTCAAAACCATCTTTTAAAATTCTACATCGAATCACATGGCTTTCCAATTCTTCTTTTTGGCCAAATATTTTATGTCCTGTCAGTTCTCTTGCATATGGATCTATGACTATTTTTCCATCAATTTTATAATTATACTCATACTTATCTGGATCCATGTCTTCAAATGCAAGAAATCGAACTCTTCCCATTGCATATTCTTCGGGCATTTCAATAACTTTATGTGGGACCTGGTAGCCTTTTTTATATAAAACCAGCGCACAGGATTTTCCTTTTGGAACAGCCACAGAAAAATTTATCTTATCATCACTTACAGTCACGCCCAATGGATATGGGGTTCCTTTTACCATCCTCATATTTATTAGTATCTTCCTTTCTTCCTATTGCCAGCCATTTGTTCCATACATCTCCACATTATCTTTGTTTATTAAAAACGTATCTTCAAGATATTCTTCTTTGTATTCTTCCCCTTCCATGATGTCAAATAGGGTCTGAACTGCCTTTTTACCTATATTTATCGGTGATTGTGCTCCAGTTCCTTCCATCAAAGAACCTTCTTCTAACATTTTTTCTTTTGCCTTTGGTGAACCATCTACTCCATATACAAACACATCTTTTACGCCTACTTTTTCAAAAATATCAACAACTTTTAGTGCTATCTGATCATTTCCACACATAACAGCATCTATCTTTATTTTACTGGTAAGGATTTTATCTATGCTCTCTTTGAGACTTGTTCCTGTGCCAAGATCAATTCTTTCTGCAATTTCAAACCCTGCATTGGCAATAGCTTTTTCAAATCCTGTAATTCTTTCAATAAAAGAATTGATTGTAGAATTCTCAACAATAATGACGTTTCCTCCCTTTGGGAGCTTTTTTACAAGATTTTCTCCGCACTGATATCCTGCATTTTTATTATCTGAACCTATAAATGCTTTTGTAAGACTTTCATCTTTCACCTGTGTATCAATGTTGATCACTGGGATGTCTGCTTCGTCCAATGCCTCTAATGCAGGTTTGATTGCCTCTCTGTCTACTGGACATAAAAACACCGCTTTAACGCCTTCATCAATCATCTCTAAAATTTGCTGATTTTGAAGTGTCGCATCTGATCCCGGGTTTTTAACAACAAGCGTATATCCTTCTTCTTGAATCTCAATTTCAATAGCTTTCTGCAATACCCCATAATATGGATTATCCAGATCAATACAACTATATCCAAATTTTGTCCCGTCTTCTATCCCATCCTCTTCTTCCTGCTCTCCTTCTTGCTCTTCTTCCTGTACCGCATTATCTTCTGGTGTCCCCACCTCTTTCTTACATCCTATAGTAAGTATACTTATTAAAGAAATTACAAAAATCAAGGTTAATATCTTTTTTTTCATTTTTTGCCTCCCGCTTTTAAGTGTCATATCCTATTTCGGTAGAAAGGTATACATCTGTACTTTTAATTCTACAATGTTTCTTGTCAA
>JAHHTM010000134.1 GCA_020024675.1 Muricomes sp. | reverse complement strand
CAAACAGATTTAAATGCATCATCATCTTTTGTTGCTGGCATGAAAGACTGCATTGCTGAAGGAAGTCCAAGACCAGTAAGTTTTATCTCACTATTTGCAGATTTTAATGCTTGTCCAGCTGCTGCAATACCTACTGTTGTAGGAGAAATAATACAATCAACTTTATTTTCAGCAATAAATGCCTGTGCCTGTGTTGTAGATTCTGTTAAGTCATCGTTACCATATTTTTTATCAAGTTCAGCACTTACTTTTCCTGAATAGAAATCTTTACTAAGTTCATCTTCCATAGCTGCAATCCAAGAGTTCTGTACTGGAGTATCAATAGATGCTGAAAGAACCCCTAATTTAATTTCATCGCCTTTGTATTTTGCAAGTTCTGATTTAACAGTTTCTTCTAATTTTCCATCACCCGGGTAATCAACTCCAAGTGTAATAAGAACTGCCGCCTCTACAAGATAAGAACCAATATCTGCTGTTTCAGCCTGATTTACATGACATGTACGGTATTCTGGTGTTGCTTCTGAGTCTACAGAAACAATCGGAATTCCTGCCTCTTTTGCTTTCTTGAATACTTCATCATAACCTGCATCCCCATTTGTTGAAATTGTAATAGATGCAACTTTCTGTGTAATCAGCTCATCAAGCATCTGAACCTGCGCTGCAACCGTTGTTTCAGCTGGACTTTTATATGCTGTTTTTTCACCCTTTCCTTCCATATACTCTGAGAATCCTTCATACATGAGGTCTCCAAAAGAATTGCCTGTAGATTTGAACATAAATACATGTGTTCCCTCCAAAGAACCCTCTTGTCCTTTTCCCCCATTTTCATTAGATGGATCTTTTTTTCCGCCGCATCCTACTAATGAAACAAGCATGATTGTGCTCAATCCAAGAGCAACAAGTCTTTTCCAATTTTTCATTTTACTTTTCCTCCTTAGTATTTTTTATTTATAAACAGCTTTTGCTGTCTATTTTTCTGAAATGTAAAATATTATTTTGCATTGAAACGTGCTTTTGCTGTTCTTTCATCTTCTTTTTGCTCAAGAAGCCAAACTGCTGTCTGTTCTTTACATTTTTTCTTAAGAACAACTATTTTATCTTCATATTTTTTAATTTTTATAGCTTTATCAGCTTCATTAAGACTTGTATCTTTTTTTGTTTCTAAAATTGTTGTTTTCAGCACCTTCACTTCATCTGCTGTCCTATTATTTAAGGCTTCTACATTCTTATTACCTTTGTATACTACTTTTAACTTGATATTCGCAATTAGCTCTCTATTAACATTCGGAATAAGAACTGCAATGATCAGAATCATTCCTGTTACAATCTTTCTTGTATTAGCATCTACATCCAAAAGTCCAAGTGTATACGTTAAAAATGCCATAATAAATGTAGCAATCACCGGACCATATACTTTACCTTTTCCTCCATTCGTAGATACTCCTCCCAATACACAGATAGCAATTGCAGTCATTTCATAGCCTGTACCCATTGTAGAAGACACGCTTCCTCCCATTCTTCCTACAAAGAAGATAGAAGCAACTCCACACATAACCCCCATTAAAATAAATACAATCATTTTTATTCTTTTCACATTAATTCCTGAGTACTCTGCACATATCGGATTGTTACCAATAATATAAAGCTTTCTACCAAAATTTGATTTATGTAAAATGAATACAAAAATCGCTGCCATAATGAGGAATACGATCAATGCCAATGGAATCATTGCTACGTTAGTCCATGCAATTGTTGTATAAAAAACCGGGAATTCTTTCAAAACATTTACATCCAGTACAATTTTTACAATTCCTCTAAAAAGCATTGAGGTTGCGATTGTTACAATAACTGCCGGCATCTTTATATATGCCACAAAGAATCCATTAAACGCACCGCAAAGTGCACCTGACAGAATTCCTGCAAGAACTGCAACTACAGCTGGTACTCCTGATTGATAACATAATCCAGTTATCATAGACGCAAAAATCATCGTAGATGCAATTGATACATCAATATCACCAAGCATCAAAATAAATATCATTCCTAGAACCAGCGGACACACATCCATTCCCGACTGTATAATTGCCTGAATTGTTCCTGGTGAAAAATAAAGATTAGTCTTTGCCACCATTAGTACAATATTGATCAGTACCAAAATATAGACAAGTACCATTTCCCAACTAACTAAAAATCTGGATAGTTTAAAACCCTGTTTTATGGTTAAATCTCTTACTGGTGCTGTTGTTTTTACATTTTTTTCTTCACTCATTAGATTAAAGCACCCCTTTCTTTCAGTGCTCTCTTTTCAGCAGAGCGTTCCATATAGACATTTAATGCTACTGCTGCGATAATAATTGCACCTTGAATTGCATCAGACCATACACTTAGTCCTGGAAGTAGACTGATAAAATATGTAATCACTGACATCATCAGGAAACCAATAATTACACCATCAACTTTTCCCTTTCCGCCACTAATGCTTACTCCACCTAAAATACAGATTGCTATTGCTGTCATTTCATAAGATTCACCGATACTATAACTACATGTAGCATAATTGGCTGTATAAAGCATTCCTGCAAATCCTGCAAGCATACCACAAAGAGTCATTGCCAAAAAAACAACTCGTGCTTGTCTGATACCTGCAATCTGAGAAGATTCTCGATTCGTACCTATTGCGTAGATACGACGACCTTTGGATGTATATCCAAGAAATAGGATTGCTAAAGCAAAGACTACAATCATAATCCATAAAATTGCTGGAATTCCTAAGATTCTTAATGTTGCAAACTTAAGATATCCTTCTGTAAACTGATGTGGAAACCACCACTGTCCACCGCTGACTAAGAAAGAAACTCCCCTGAACGCATACATAGTACCTAACGTAGCGATCATTGGAACCATCTTAAAATATCCAACTAAGATACCATTTACAGCTCCACAAAGTGCCCCAACTATTAACGATAATAAAACCCATACTATAGCAGGTACTGTCGGATTTTCAGCCATCAAACGACAACACATAACACCTGATAGTGAAAGAATTGCTCCAATTGAAATATCAATCCCTGCTGTTAAGATAACCAGCATCTCTCCGATAGCAAGTAATCCGTATACTGCATTATTTTGTAACATGCTAATAATAGATCCCCATGAAAACAAAGATGGAGTGATGATTGCTGCAATGATCAGAAGTACTACCAGACCGAAAACAAGACCAAAGTTTCTGCTTTCTGTCATTCTAGAAACAAATGATTTCTTTTTTCCATTACTGTTCATTCTTACTTCTCCTCTCCTTCATCCTGCTTTAATGATGCCTCAAGGATTTTCTCCTGAGTAGTTCCTTTCGCATCAAACAACCCTGCTACACGGCCATTCCGCATGACAACGATTCTATCAGCCATACCAAGAACTTCCGGCATTTCCGACGAAACCATTATAATTGCATAACCACTTGCTGTCAGTTCATTCATTATCTCGTAAATAGAATATTTTGCACCAACATCGATTCCTTTTGTAGGCTCATCTAAGATTAACACTTTCAATTTACAGTTCAATAATTTAGCAAATACAACCTTTTGCTGATTTCCTCCTGATAAAGATGATGGAGGAGCACTAATGTCTTTTGCTTTAAGCTGAATTTTCTGGCAAAGCTCAATTGCTGTCTTTTCTTCCTCATTTACATCAATCTTTCCATTTTTTATAAATTTGCTCATATCAGCCGAAGAAACATTTTGATATATTGGAAGTTCATTTATAAGTCCCTGTGTCTGTCTATCTTCTGGCAACAATCCAATACCATATTTTAATGCATCAATTGGGCTGTTGATTTTTACTTCTTTTCCTTCCAATTCAATAGATCCTTCATCTGGTGTCATAATACCAAAAATATTTTGACAAACCTCTGTACGTCCAGCTCCTACCAGACCTGTTAATGCAAGAATTTCTCCCTTTCTTACATCAAACGATACATTTTTAAAATAGCCTTCCTTCGATATATTGTTTATTTTTAAAACAACATCTCCTATTTCTGCAGTTTTTGCTGGATACATCTGTGTCAGTTCTCGACCTACCATTGCTGTAATCAGTTTCTGATTAGAAATTTTATCCACATCCCAGCATCCGATATACTGCGAGTCTCTAAATACTGTTACTCGCGTAGCCAGACGATACATATCCTCAAATTTATGGGTAATGAAAATAATCGAAACACCTTCATCTCTTAGATGTTCTGTTATTTGATACAACTCTTCACATTCTCTCTTAGAAAGTGAAGCTGTAGGCTCATCCATAATAAGAATTCTTGCATCTCTTGATAATGCTTTTGCAATTTCTACTAGTTGTTGTTGTGCAACTGATAACGTACTCATTGGTTTAGTTACATCAATATTCTTGCTTAATGGCTCAATCAGTTCTTTTGCTCTTTTCGTCATTAATTTCCAATTGTACATTCCTAACTTGTTTTTTATTTCCTGACCCATAAAAATATTTTCTGTTACTGACAAATCTGGGAAGGCCGTAACGTGTTGATAAATCGCCGCTATACCTAATTTTGCCGAATCATCCGTATTACGCAATGTGATTTTCTCGCCTTCCAGCAACATCATACCACTATCTGGCTGGTGAACTCCTGTGATGACCTTGATAAATGTAGATTTACCAGCACCATTTTCACCCATAAGAGCATGTATCTCTCCTTTTTTTAACTGAAAATGTACACCATCCAGTGCTGTAACACCACCAAATGTCTTAACTACATCTTTCAGTTCCAGGATATAATCACTCATCTTA
>JAHHTM010000133.1 GCA_020024675.1 Muricomes sp. | reverse complement strand
CTTTTATTGCAGGTAATTATGACAGAGATAAATTTCATCAGATAGTCAAAGGTCTTGAGCATATAAAAGAAGGTGGCGAACGTTGCTTCAAGTGTTATGAACTGCGATTAAGAGAAGCAGCAGATATAGCTGCGAAAGGCGGATTTGATTATTTCGCAACAACACTTTCTATTAGCCCATTAAAGAATGCACAGAAGTTGAATTCAATTGGTACAGAAGTAGCAGAGGACTTTGGTGTTAAGTATCTTGAATCGGATTTCAAAAAGAAGAATGGATATAAACGTTCCATAGAATTATCAAATCAATATGGTCTTTACAGACAGGATTATTGTGGGTGTGAGTACTCGTTCAAAGAGAGACAGGACCAGAAAAATGGAATATTTCAAAGGAATCGGCAGTAAACTGTCGGTTCTTTTTGATTTTTTTATAGACAGTAACACTTTAATGTGATAAACTAATCAGAAGTGCATGAATTTAAGAAAAGGAGACAGAAAAGATGGAAAAAAAATTAAAAGTCGGAATCCTTGGCGCTACAGGAATGGTTGGTCAGAGATTCATAGCATTATTGGAGAATCATCCTTGGTTTGAAGTAGTAACAGTTGCAGCCAGCCCAAGATCAGCTGGAAAAACATATGAAGAGGCAGTTGGAGAGAGATGGAAAATGGAAACTCCTATGCCAGAGGCTGTAAAAAAACTGATTGTTTTAAATGTAAATGAAGTGGAAAAAGTGGCAACTACAGTAGACTTTGTGTTTAGTGCTGTTGATATGTCAAAAGATGAAATCCGTGCAATTGAAGAAGAATATGCAAAAACAGAAACACCAGTTGTTTCAAATAACAGTGCACATCGATGGACTCCAGATGTACCGATGGTTGTTCCAGAAATTAATGCAGAACATTTTGAAGTGATCAAAGATCAGAAGAAACGTCTTGGAACAGAGCGTGGGTTTATTGCAGTTAAACCAAACTGTTCTATCCAAAGTTATGCTCCATGTCTTGCTGCATGGAAAGAATTTGGACCAAAAGAAGTCGTTGCAACTACATATCAGGCAATTTCTGGTGCTGGAAAAACATTTAAAGACTGGCCAGAGATGGTTGGAAATGTAATCCCATATATTGGTGGAGAGGAAGAAAAAAGCGAGCAGGAACCACTTCGTGTTCTTGGAAAAGTAGAAAATGGAGTTATTGTAAAAGCAGAACTTCCAAAGATTACATGTCAGTGTGTACGTGTTCCAGTTTTAAATGGACATACAGCTGCTGTATTTATCAATTTTGAAAAGAAACCAACAAAAGAGCAGTTAATTGAAAAACTGCGTGAGTTTAAAGGATTCCCACAGGAAGCAGAACTTCCAAGTGCACCAAAGCAGTTTATTCAATATTTAGAAGAAGACAATCGTCCACAGGTTACACAGGATGTTGATTTTGAAAATGGTATGGGAGTTTCTATTGGTCGTTTAAGAGAAGACAGTATGTTTGATTTTAAATTTATAGGACTTTCACATAATACTGTTCGTGGAGCTGCAGGTGGAGCTGTACTTTGTGCAGAAGCACTGACAGCAAAAGGATATATTCAGGCAAAATAACAGAATATATAGTTAAAGATTTATATTTTGGAGGAGATGAAATGATAAAAAAAGAAAATACAGAAGCAGAAAAAGGCAGAGCAATTGCGCTTCTTCCAATAGGATTATTTCTTGTGATATTTTTAGGCGCTGGAGTTATCACAAAAGATTTTTATGCGATGCCGGCCATTGTAGGATTTCTGATCGCATTATTTGTAGCTTTTTTACAGAATAAAAAACTTAGTTTTGCAGACAAAATAAAAGTAATCGCAACTGGAGCGGGAGACGAGAATATTGTTACAATGTTATTGATCTTTTTATGTGCCGGAGGATTTTCAGGAGCAGTTACGGCTGCAGGAGGTGTAGAAAGTACTGTTAATTTTGGACTTTCTATTTTACCGGCTAAGATTGCTGTTGTAGGATTGTTTATAATTGGATGTTTCATTTCACTATCAATGGGAACTTCAATGGGAACAATTGCTGCACTTGCACCAATTGCTGTTGGTATTTCAGAACAGACAGGTTTTTCCGTTGCTATTTGTATTGGAGCTGTTGTATGTGGTGCTATGTTTGGTGACAACTTGTCTATGATATCAGACACGACTATCGCAGCAGTAAAGACACAAGGATGTGAGATGAAAGACAAATTCAAGGCGAATTTCCTTATTGTGCTTCCAGCGGCAATTATAACCATTGTTATTTTCTTTTTTATCACACGTAATCTGGATGTAAATGTAAGTAATGATCTTCCATACAATTTGTGGAAAGTAGTACCATATATTATTGTATTAGTAGGTGCACTTGCAGGAATCAATGTTTTTATAGTTCTTATAAGTGGTATCGTGATTTCGCTTATCGTAGGTGTTGTGACAGGAAGTATTGCGGTGGGAGAAATTTTCAATGTAGTTGGAAATGGAGTAACATCGATGTATGATATTACGGTAATTTCTATTATTGTTGCATGCATTGTTTCGCTTGTGAAAGAGTATGGTGGTATTGTATTTATTCTCGAACTTATCAAAAAGAGAATCAGAGGAAAAAGAGGAGGCGAACTTGGAATCGCAGTGTTGTCTCTTCTTGTGGATCTTTGCACAGCTAATAACACAGTGGCTATCGTTATGGCTGGGCCGATTGCCAAAGAGATTGGCGAGGAGTTTGAAATATCACCAAAACGTTCCGCTTCGTTACTTGATATTTTCACATCAGTAGGTCAGGGAATGATACCATATGGAGCACAGCTCCTTTCTGCTGCAGGTCTTACAGGACTTACTCCATTTATGATCATGCCATATTTGTTTTACCCGATGTTGATGGCGGTTAGTGGAGTGGCATACATACTTTTTCGTAAAAAACAAATTAAGCAATCGTGAAAATGGTAAAGTTGAATATAAAAAGCACATATGTTATAATTTCTAGCAGTAATCAGAGAAAAAGAGGTCGATAAAATGAATCTATTGTACAAAAGTACACGGAATGCTACAAAAACAGTGACAGCTTCTGAGGCTATTTTAAAAGGGCTTGCTGAAGATGGAGGATTATTTGTTCCAGTGTCTGTTCCAAAACTGGATGTTACTATGGATGAGTTAAAAGATATGACTTATCAGGAGACGGCATATGCTGTTATGAAACAGTTTCTTACAGATTTTACAGAAGAAGAATTAAGACATTGTATTGATAGTGCGTATGACAAAAAGTTTGACACGGAACTTATAGCACCAATCGCAAAGGTGGCAGATACTTATCATTTGGAATTGTTCCATGGGTCGACAATTGCGTTTAAGGACATGGCATTATCAATACTTCCGTATCTTCTTACTACAGCAGCAAAGAAAAAACATGTTACAAACGAGATTGTAATTCTTACAGCTACTTCAGGGGATACAGGAAAAGCTGCTATGGCTGGATTTGCAGATGTTCCAGGTACAAAAATTATTGTGTTTTATCCAAAAGGTGGCGTAAGTCGTGTGCAGGAATTGCAGATGGTTACACAAAAAGGTGAAAACACTTCAGTTGTTGCTATTCATGGCAATTTTGATAATGCGCAAAGTAGCGTGAAAGCATTGTTCGAAGACAAAGAGTTGAAAGATGAGCTGGCACGGTCAGGGTATCAGTTCTCGTCTGCAAATTCTATAAATATTGGCAGGCTTGTACCACAGGTGGTTTATTATGTTTATGCATATGCAAAGCTTCTAAAAAACGAGGAGATTAGTTTAGAAGAGAAAATCAACGTAGTTGTACCAACAGGAAATTTTGGAAACATTCTTGCTGCTTATTATGCGAAGCAAATGGGTGTACCAATCAATAAACTGATTTGTGCATCAAATCAAAATAAAGTACTCTATGATTTCTTTAAAACCGGAAAATATGATAGAAATAGAGAATTTGTCCTTACGACTTCTCCGTCTATGGATATTCTTATCTCTAGCAACCTTGAACGTCTGATCTATACAATCGCGGGGCAGGATGCTGTGAAAAATACAGAACTGATGTCTAAATTGAAAACCGAAGGTGTTTATGAAATTGAACCTGCAATGAAAGAAAAACTTTTCGATTTTGTTGGTGGATTTGCCACAGAAGAGGAGACAGCAAAGATGATTCATGATACATATGCAAAAACAGGATATGTCATGGATACACATACGGCAGTTGCAGCGTATGTATGTCAGTCTTATAAAGAAAGTACACAGGATCATACAAAAGCACTCGTAGCATCTACAGCAAGCCCGTACAAGTTTTTAAAGAGTGTTATGTCAGCAATTGACAGTAAATATAAAGAAGTAGATGAATTTGAACTGATAGATGAATTGAACAGAATTTCAGGAGTACCTGTTCCAAATGCAATAGAAGAGATTAGAAATGCACAGGTGCGTCATACAAGAGAATGTGACGTTGACAAAATGAAAGAGACAGTACTTGAAATTCTTGGAGTAGAGGTATAATTATGGATAATACGTTTGGTATATTTAGTTTTTTGTTTTTAGGCTGTGGAATTTATGCGCTTTATGCATGGGCTAAAATGAAAAAGGATGGTCACATTAATGAGACACTCCTTTTAGGAAAAAATTATTTTGAATATAATTGTAAAGATAGAGAAGGGTTTTTGAAGAAAGCAGAACCTGCGGTACTCGTTTTTGGTATTATTTCTGTTCTTTATGGGATAATTGACCTTATTCATTATTATGTATTTCCAATCCAGATTTTAGATGTGATTGCCATGATTGCATTCCTTTGCTGTATCATCTGGTTTATGGTTTACAC
>JAHHTM010000132.1 GCA_020024675.1 Muricomes sp. | reverse complement strand
ATTTTTTATGGTTCACTGGAATGAATGTTGCAATATTTATTGCTACAATATGGATGTAAATTTGATGTAGTAAGAACTGCAAGAGAGTGCTTTATTATTAAAGAAGATTCTAACACAATAAATATAAAAATAAATATTGATAAATATCTCTATATAGAGTAATATATATCTATGTAGAGGTATTGCTTAGAGAAAAGGGAATGAAAATGGAGAAAGAAGCATTAAAAATACTGATTGGGCTGCATAGGATGGTCAACAAGATAGATAGAAAAACAAGCAAGCTGTTACAGCCGTATCAATTAACTTTAGGACAGTTTGCCGTTTTGGAAGTTCTTTATCATAAAGGGGATATGACAGTTGGTCAAGTGCAGGAGAAAATTTTGAGCAGCAGCGGAACAATTCCTTTAATTATACAAAACTTAGCAACACGTAACCTTTTGGTTCGTTTAAAAGACGAAAGAGATAAGAGACGCTGCATTTTACAATTGACAGAGCAAGGAAAAGAGTTGATTTCAGAGGTATGCCCTAAAAATGAAGAAATGATTTTAAATGAATTTCAAATTTATAACAAAGAAGAAAAGCAAGAATTTCTTAGATTATTAAAAAAATATAAGGAGCAAAGCTATGAATAGACAAGTACAACAACAAATAAAGGGTTTTTTAACCCAGGATGGAGCAGGAGTTAACCTGGTACGAGTATTGGAAAATCAAACCTCAAGGGTTTTTGATCCGATTTTGATGTTAGATTCTTTCGATAGCCAAAATCCGGAAGATTACATTGCAGGATTTCCCATGCATCCACATAGAGGAATTGAAACAATCAGTTATGTCGTACAAGGGCAAATGCAGCATCGTGATAGTTTAGGTTATTCGGATACAATTTCAGATGGAGAGGTACAATGGATGACTGCAGGTTCTGGAATTATGCATGAAGAAATGATACCGGAAACCAATAGGCTTCTTGGAGTGCAGTTATGGTTGAATCTTCCCCAAAAAGATAAAATGACTTCTCCGGCTTATCACAGTATTAAGAAAGAGATGATTCAGCAGATTGATGTAGAAGGCGGAAGCATTCGCCTTTTAGCAGGAAACTACAAAAATTATTCCGGTTATCAGGGAAAATATCTTCCTCTAGATTATTATGATATTCGTTTAGATTCTGAGTCTGAGATAACGATAGATACGGATACAGACCGTTCGGTTATGCTCTTTACATTGTCTGGTGAAGCTGTAATCTCCGGAACTCATATTACTGAAAAGACAGCAGTGAAACTAACCAAGGGAGATCAGGTTTCTCTTTGTAATCCAGGGAAAAAGCCAAACAATATTCTCTTCATTAGTTCTATTACATTAAATGAATCTATTTCTTGGGGTGGACCAATTGTTATGAACACACAAGAAGAGTTGGAGAAAGCTTTTGCAGAATTAAGAGCAGGTACTTTTCTAAAAGATAAGATGGAATATTCTATAGATTAGTAGAAATAAAAGAAAAGTTAAGGAAAGAGGAGAACAATGAGTATTATCAAATCATTAAACAAAAGAAGAACATATTATGCCATCAACAAACAATTACCAGTAAAAGAGGAACAAGTGATAGAACTAATTAAAAAAACAACCGAATTGGTACCGGATGCTTTTGATATGAAAAGCAGTCGCGTAGTGGTAGCGCTCGGAGAAAAACAAAATCAGCTTTGGGATACAATTTATGACGTATTTGAGGGAAAAGTAGCTAAGGAAAAGATCGAGAGCTTTCGTTCAGGAGCAGGAACCATTCTTTATTATTATGATCAATCAGTTATTCAAGAAATGCAATCTAAGTTTCCTCTTTATGCAGATAATTTTCCTATATGGGCTTCTCAGGCAAGTGGAATGCTGCAAATTAGCATATGGAGTGCTTTAAGAGATTTGGAAATAGGTGCTTCCTTACAGCACTACAATCCTATTATTGATCAGGCTGTGCGTAAATTATTTAATTTACCAGAATATTATGTATTAGTGGCGCAGATGCCATTTGGTGGTATCATCGATGAGCCAGGAGAGAAAGCTGTGGAAGATATTTCAAAAAGAGTACAAATTATACGTTAAAACTTATTATTTAGAAATATACATGCAAACAGGTTTCATTAATTGATAACCTATTTAGCGGAGTTTTTATGTATACATACAATTTAAAATGAATCAACAAAACTGTGAGGAGATTTTTCATTAAATCCTCACAGTTTTATTTATTTTTTGTGTGATAACACTACAATAAAAAATTGAATTTACTTTACTTTTAAATATTTGTATATTTGCTATAATAAAAGAAGGCTTTACAATAAATATTCTTGTTATAGAATTTATGTTCTGTTATGAACTGTAATAGACGATAATTTAGTTGAAAATGATAAGGAACTGCAATGATGAAAAAAAATATGCTTGTATTATTTGGTTCTCCAAGAGAACGTGGGTTTACCAAAGAGTTATTAAAAATATTTATACAGGAATGGGAGAATGTTTATCCGAATACAAACATTTATACATTCCATGCATATCAAGAAAATATGGCACCGTGTACTGCTTGTGGTTTTTGTCGACAAAAAGAGGGATGCAGCATTCCGGATTATCAATTGTTTGACACATTGTATCGCAATGCAGATGTGGTGGTTGTGGCGACGCCTGTATACGGTCTTAGTTTTCCCGCGCCTTTAAAAGCTGTGTTTGACAGAACACAGCAATATTACGAAGCGTATGTTTCACGTCATATCAAATATCCTTTTGAAAAGCCGAAAAAGGCTTTTTTATTGTCTGTTTACGGTTCGAATGACAAACGCGGTGTAGAAATGATGCAGCAGCAATTACAGCTGACATTTTCAGTCATGAATACAAAATTAATCGGAACCGTTTCAGCAGGGAATACGGACTGTAAACCGCTGAATACCAAGGAACTGCAAAATGAAGTCAAACGATTATTGCTTGCCAATATATCGGTTTTATGATATGATGTGTGGTGACAAATTTGCAGGAGGAAAGTCATTATGGCAGGACATTCTAAATGGAATAATATTAAAAGAAAAAAAGAAAAGACGGACGGAGCCAAAGCAAAAATCTTTACCAAAATCGGCAGAGAATTGGCTGTAGCGGTAAAAGAAGGAGGCGGGCCGGACCCTAACTCCAACTCAAAATTAAAAGATTGCATTGCAAAAGCAAAAGCCTGCAATGTACCAAATGATAATATAGAACGCATTATTAAAAAGGCTGCCGGCGAAACTGACGGTGAAAAATTTGAAAGCATTGTATATGAAGGTTATGGTCCTTGCGGTGTTGCTGTGATTGTAGAAGCGCTGACAGATAACAGAAACCGTACTGCAGGTGATGTACGTCATTACTTTGATAAATCCGGCGGTAATTTGGGGACTGTTGGCTGTGTTTCTTTTATGTTTGAGCAAAAAGGAATGCTGATTGTAGATAAAGAAGGACGAAACGAAGATACGGTCATGGAGGACAGTCTGGAAGCAGGTGCTTCTGATTTTCAGACAGATGGAGATGTATTTGTAATAGAAACAGCTCCTGAAGATTTCAGTGCCGTTTTAGATGCGCTGACCAATAAAGGATATGAATTTATATCCGCAGAAGTTGAAATGGTACCAAGCACTTATACGGAAATAACCGATGACGAAATTGCAGTCAAAATGCAAAAATTGTTGGATTCTCTGGAAGACAATGACGATGTACAAAATGTATGGCACAACTGGGAGAATCCGCTGGATGCGTAATCTTGTGTAAACAAATGCTTGATAGGGGAGGTGATAGGCATGAAAACGGAAGAGAGAAGATGTATGAATTGTATGGAACCGTTGTTTGAGGACCATACCTGCTTAAAATGCGGACATCTTGTAGATGAACCTCAACTGCCTCTTGCCTTACCCTATGAAACACTGCTGCAAGGAAGATATCTTGTAGGTAGAGCGAAAAAGCACGGTAGTCAAGGCTTTACTTATATTGGTTATGACAAAGTGCTGAAGAATAAAATTGCGATTCGTGAATACTTTCCCAAAACATTATGTCAAAGGGACATCAATGGTCTGGATAGTTTGACAAATCAGGCCTGTTACGATTTGTACTGTGACTATATGAGACAATTTTTATCATATTCACGCACCATTGCCCATATGCGAGATTTAACAGCAGTAGATCACATTTATGATATCTTTGAAGAAAATGGTACAGCGTATACCGTTTCCGATTGGGATGAACAGGTTTCCTTGCGATACTTTATCGAAAAAAGCGGTGGTCATTTAGATTGGAACGCTGCCAGAAAGTTATTTATGCCTGTACTTTCCGCTTTAAGTGCATTGCATGAAAATGGAATTGGACATTATGGTATTTCTCTGGATTCTCTCAGTATCATGGAAAATGGAAAAATGAAGTTGGGAGATTTCTGTATTGAAGCAGTCCGCCGTGAAGGAGGCAGATTGCCGGCCGACTTGGTAAGTGGCTGTGCTGCGTTGGAACAATACGGTCAAACAGAAACATTCCATGAAGCAACAGATGTATATGGTTTTACTGCATCTTTATTTTATGCTTTGACAGGAACTTTACCGGAAAAAGCGATTAAAAGAAAAGAAGATGCGCGATTGCTGATTCCAACAGGGATATTAAAAGAGTTGCCGCCGCATGTTGTAACTTCATTGGCTAATGGATTACAAGTATATCCGCAGAAAAGAACACAGACCTTTGAACGTTTGCGTGCAGAACTGTCAGCTTCTCCAACCATTACAGCAGTGATTGAAGAAACGCAAAGCATACCAAAACTGACAGAAGATGAATTAAGAAAAATAAAAGCATCGGAGCATATA
>JAHHTM010000131.1 GCA_020024675.1 Muricomes sp. | reverse complement strand
CCTTGATACATTTGCAAGTGGTGCTACAAATGGAACAGCAACAGATAAACTTGTTGCAGCATTAGAAGCATGTGATTGTGATTGTAATGAAAAAGTAGAATTACTGAAAAATAAAGATTTCCTCTCTAAGAAGTCACAGTGGATCTTCGGTGGTGACGGATGGGCTTACGATATCGGATTTGGTGGTGTTGACCATGTATTAGCAAGTGGTAAAGACATCAATATTATGGTATTTGATACAGAAGTTTATTCTAACACTGGTGGACAGTCTTCTAAAGCTACAAAGACAGGTGCAACAGCACAGTTTGCAGCTGGTGGTAAAGAGACGAAGAAGAAAGACCTTGCAGGTATCGCAATGAGCTATGGTTATGTATATGTAGCACAAATCGCTATGGGTGCTGATTTCAATCAGACAGTTAAAGCAATCGCAGAAGCGGAAGCATATCCAGGACCATCACTTATCATCGCTTATGCTCCATGTATCAACCACGGTATTAAGAAAGGTATGAGTAAAGCTCAGACAGAAGAGCAACTTGCGGTAGAATGTGGATACTGGAATAATTTCAGATTCAATCCAGCAGCAGAGGGTGCTAAGTTCACACTTGACAGCAAACAGCCTAAGATCGAAGGATATCAGGACTTCCTTAACGGAGAAGTTCGTTACAATGCTCTTAAGAGAGCTAATCCAGAAAAAGCTGAAAAATTGTTCGCTCAGAATGAAAAAGAAGCTATGGAAAGATATGATTATCTTAAGAAACTTGTTACTCTTTACGGAGAGGAATAACCAGAGGATAAAATAATTAAGGTCGTCATATAAAATAAGGTACACCGCATCAGATGTAAAAAGCTGGTGCGGTGTTTTTTGATGAAAAAATAGTAAAATAATTCATTGTGGAATGAGCAGGGGAGTTATATTTAATGTAAAATTTTGAAAGAAAACTCTTTACGATTAAGTGAAAATATGATATTTTAATTAACATAACAAATAATTATTTAATAAAATATAGTTTTAATTATTGGAACAAATAAAAAGAAAGGGAAATATAAAATGAATAATTTAACGTTAGCTTTATTAGCATTTGTTCCAATGGTATGGTTATTATTGAGTTTAGGTGTGTTAAAAATGGCCTCACATAAAGCTTGTTTCATTGCAGTATTAATTGCGTCGATTATAGCTTTTATAGGATATAATATGTCAATCAAGCATGTGGGACAGTCAGTATTAGAAGGAATGGTATATTCTTTGCTGTCTATATGTTGGGTGATTTTGGCAGCTCTTTTAGTATATAATATTACACTAAAAACGGGAGCGCTAGATGTTATGCAGAAAATGCTGTATAGCATTTCACCGGATAGAAGAATACAGGCTTTGATTATAGCATTTGCATTTGGAGGATTTTTAGAAGCTGTTGCCGGTTTTGGTACAGCTGTTGCAATTCCAGCAGGTATTTTGATTGCAATGGGATTTGCTCCATTAAAAGCGGCGGTTGTTTGCCTTGTAGCAAATACGGTTCCAGTTGCTTTAGGTGTTTTAGGTGTTCCAATTCAAACATTGGCACAAGTTTCAGAACTAGAAGTAGGTAGATTAGCTTATGATGTATGTATACAGTTATTTATTTTTGCAGTAATTTTACCATTAGTGTTAGTGTATATTGTAACTGATAAAATTACGAAAATTAAGGGAGTGTTTATTGTTTCCGTACTTTCAGGTCTTGCTTTCGCTATAGGACAGACCTTGACAGCTGTGTATGTTGGAATTGAACTTGCAGCTATTGTAGGGGCATTGAGTGCACTAATTGTGCTGATTGTTTGGTGCAAAGTGTTTCCAATCAAAACAGTATATAAGTTTGAGGGAGATTCTGAATTAGATGTAGAAGCAGAAAAAATAAAGGCTAAAGATGCAATTACAGCATGGTTACCATATTTGTTAGTTTTAGTATTTATTGCTTTGATACAAGTTTTTCCAGTAGTTAAAAAAGATCCGTTTATTTGGTCTCATCAGTTTTATTATGGAGAAAGTGGTAAACTTATTGAATTTAATTGGCTCACAAGTGGCGGAACTGTTTTGTTTTTATCAGCAATAATAACAGCGTATGTTCAAAGGATGAAACGAAAAGAGTTTTTTATTACATGCAAAGAAACATTACATCAGGTAAAAAGCAGCTTTATTACGATCGTTTTTGTCGTGAGTTTAGCTAAAATTATGACTTATAGTGGAATGGTTGAAGCAAGTGCATCATTTATTGCAATGGCAAGTGGAAGATTTTTCCCTTTGATTTCACCATTCATTGGTGCTATCGGAACTTTTATCACGGGAAGCGATACCTCTTCAAATATATTATTTGGTGATCTTCAAAAACAAACAGCAATAAAGCTTAATCTAGATCAATATTGGATTGTAGCAGGTAATGGAAGTGGGGCAGCAGCAGGTAAAATGATTTCGCCACAAAGTATATCGATTGCTGCTTCATCAATTGAACATAAGGCTAAAGAGAGCGATATGATGAAATATGGCCTTAAGTATTGTTTATTATACGTCGTTGTAATGGGAATATTTGTGTTTTTGGTTAGAGTATAATGGATAATAGATAGAAAATAAAAGATAGTCCAAAGCAGAAAATTAGAACAACTGCTTGGACTATTTTTTGATTTCAGAGACAGAAAATATTGAAAATTAATTGTGAAAAATGTACAAAAAAAACTTATATTAAATGTTAAAAATGTGGAAAAGTAAAAATAAAATTGACAAGCAAATAGTGAAGTGATATTCTATAAACAGAAACACCGTTCCAATAATTAAAACAGATAAGGAGAAATTAAAATGAAAATCAAAATGTTAGAACCATTAGGAGTAAAAGAAGAAAAGATAATGCAGGCAGCAAAAAGAATTATGGATGCAGGTCATGAGTTTATTTTTTGCGATAGACCGTTAACAAAAGAGGAAAAAATTGAACGTGCCAAAGATGCAGATGTGTTGGTTATTGCAAATTCACCTCTTACAGCAGATATTATCGATGCCGCAGAAAATTTAAAAATGATTTCAGTAGGTTTTACGGGGGTTGATCACGTAGACTTGGATGCTTGCAAGAGAAAGGGAGTCAGAGTTTGTAACGCACAGGGATATGCAACTGACTCAACTGCTGAAATGACAGTGGCAATGATGTTAGCATGTTTGAGAAATATTGTTCCATATGACGCAGAAGTTAGAAATGGGGGTACGATTAACGGATATACACACAATACTTTAAAAGGAAAAACAATTGGAATTGTAGGAACAGGAGCAATTGGAAGAAGAGTGGGAGAAATCACAAAAGCATTTGGATGTAAACTTATTGGATATGATGTATATGAAAATCCAGAGGCACTTGCTCTTGGAATGGAATATAAATCAATTGAAGATGTATTTGCTCAGAGTGATATCGTAACACTTCATGCACCATTACTTGAATCTACAAAGCATATTGCAAATAAAGAAAGAATTGGCTTAATGAAAAAAACTGGAATTTTGGTAAATTGTGCAAGAGGTCCATTGGTTGACAGTCAGGCGTTAGCAGATGCATTGAATGAAGGAAAGATTGCAAAAGCAGGCATTGATGTATACGAAATGGAACCACCAATTCCAGCTGATCATCCATTATTGAATGCTAAAAATGTTATTTTAACTCCACATGTTGCATTTTACTCAGAAGAATCTTTGGAGTACAGAGTTGGTATTGTTTGTGATAATATTCAGGCTTGGCTTGATGGTAATCCAATTAACGTGAAGTTATAAAAAGGGTGAGGGGCAGTTATGAAATATGTTGATGAAAAGGCAAAGAAGATTCCAGTTTTAGAAGAAGTGGACGTGTTAGTAGCAGGAGGTGGGCCGTCAGGTATCGCAGCTGCAATTGCAGCTGCAAG
This sequence comes from Muricomes sp., assembly GCA_020024675.1. GTDB lineage: Bacteria > Bacillota > Clostridia > Lachnospirales > Lachnospiraceae > JAHHTM01. The sequence continues at coordinate 949 of JAHHTM010000131.1, read as the reverse complement.
AGCAGGTGCGAAAACAATGTTGCTGGAAAGATATGGTTGTTTTGGTGGTGTTATAAGCCAGGTTGGTGTTGAAGGATTTGCTTGGTATAGACATGAAAATACGATAGAGGCAGGAGGAATTGCTTTCGAATTTGAAGAAGAAGCTCTTAAAATGGGTGGGGCAACACCTGAATGCCAGTCGGATAGTCAAGCACTTGATGCAGAAATGTTTAAGTGTGTCGCAGATAAAATGCTGGTTGAAGCAGGAGTTATTCCATTACTTCACAGTTTTGTTTCAGAGGCGATTGTAGAAGATAATAAAATTACAGGAGTTATCATTGAAAGTAAATCAGGAAGACAGGCAATATTAGCTAAAAGAGTAATTGATTGTACAGGAGATGGAGATGTAGCTGCATTAGCAGGAGCACCATATACGAAAAGAGAACATTTATGTAGTGTGACACCTTTATTTAATTGTCGTGGTGTGAATAAGGATGAATTTCTAGAATATATAAATAAGGATTTGAAACCTACTTATTCTGATTGGAGAGGTGAGTGGGAGATGCAGACAAATGGTAAAGAAGACCAGATGTTTAGTCCGTATCTTGTAGCACCTTTTAGACAGGCAATAGAGGATGGAGCACTGGAAAAAGAAGATAACATTGATTATGGTGGATCTTACAGTACAGTTTCTGATGAAGGTGAGGTTTTACAGTTAAATGCTGTATTTATATCAGGTGTAGATCCTACAGATGTGAGAAGCCTGACAAAATCAGAAATAGATGGAAGAAGAGCAGTTTTGAAAGCTATTTCAGCATTACGTTCTTATGTGCCAGGATTTGAACATGCACGCCTTAGAAATTTTGGAATGACTATGGGAACAAGAGAAGCAAGACAGATAGATGGTTTGTATAAAATGACAAAAGAAGATGTCAGAAATCAAGCAAGATTTGAAGATTCCATAGGTATT
>JAHHTM010000130.1 GCA_020024675.1 Muricomes sp. | reverse complement strand
GGAAGGAGTTATTCTCGATGATACAGAAAAATGAGAAAAAAGTCAGTGATAATTTTGAAGAAAATTTAATGTATATGGATCAAATCCTTCGTGTAAAAGAAAATTTTGATATTCTCTGCAGAGAGATTGTAATCGGTGGGAAAAGAGCTGGATTTTATTTTATAGACGGATTTGCAAAAGATGAAACGATGTTAAAAATTATGACATCGTTTCTTTCTGTTTCAGAAGATAAAATGCCAAAGGATGCAACTACATTTTCAAAGCAATGTATTCCTTATGTTGAAGTTGATATAATGGATGATTTTGATTTGATCGTAAGAAATGTGTTGTCTGGAGTTACGTGCCTTTTCGTAGAAGGATATAAAGCATGTATTGCAATAGATGCACGCACCTATCCTGCAAGAGGAGTGGAGGAACCAGAGAGAGACAAATCCCTTAGAGGATCCAGAGACGGATTTGTAGAAACAATTGTATTTAATACAGCGTTAATAAGGAGAAGAATCAGAGATACAAATCTTGTAATGGAAATGACAGAAGCAGGTCAGCTTAGTCGGACAGATGTTGCCATCTGTTATCTGGCCGATAAAGTGGATAGCCAGCTCCTTCAGAAAGTAAGAGACAAGATTGAAGAATTAAATGTACAGGATTTGAGAATGAATCAACAAACGCTTGCGGAAGCTATGTTTAAAAGAAAATGGTTTAATCCATTTCCAAAATATAAGTTTACTGAACGACCGGATACGGCAGCTGCATGTATACTGGAAGGGAAAGTCGCCATTCTTGTAGACAATTCGCCTTCTGCGATGATACTTCCAACATCTGTACTTGATATGATAGAAGAGGCAAATGATTATTATTTTCCGGAAATTACAGGGATATATTTAAAATTTACCAGAATACTGATCACAATACTTACCGTATTTCTTACACCATTTTTTCTTCTTTTGATGCAGAATCCGCAGTGGATTCCCGAGATGTTTTCATTTGTGCAGGTTAAGGGAGTTGTAAATATTCCACTGATTTTTCAGCTGTTGATACTTGAACTTTCAATTGACGGGCTTCGTCTTGCGGCATTAAATACACCAAGTATGTTAAGTACTCCACTTAGTGTTATAGCAGGACTTGTGTTGGGAGAATTTGCAGTGAAATCAGGATGGTTTAATGCGGAAATTATGTTGTATATGGCATGTGTCTCTGTTGCCAATTATACACAGCCCAATTTTGAACTCGGATATGCGTTGAAATTTGCACGCCTGTTCATGTTGATCCTGACAGCAGCATTTCATGTATTTGGATTCGTGGTCGGAACAATCATAGTTTTGGCGTTTATTGTCTTTAACAAAACTTTGTCTGGACGTAGCTATATAGATATAAGTATTTAAGAGACAAACACAGAACAAACATACTTTTTTATAGAAACAACGTTTGTTCTGTGCTATACTTACATATTGTGACGTAGAATAACAGATGAAAAGAGGCGATAGATTTGAAAAAGAATCGGGAAAAAGAAAATCAGATGTCAGAAAAACAGGATGAAAAACTTGGAATAGCACCACTTGGAAAGTTAATTCTTGAAATGGCCCTTCCGGCAGTGGCGGCACAGATTATAAATGTACTTTATAACATCGTTGATCGAATATATATTGGTCACATAGCAGGATATGGTGATATGGCGCTTACAGGAGTTGGAGTTACATTTCCTATTTTGATGGCTATTTCAGCATTTAGTGCTTTTGCAGGAATGGGAGGTGCTCCGCTTGCTTCTATGAGTCTTGGAAGAAAGGATTATGAAAAAGCTGAAAAAATTCTTGGAAACTGTACAAGTATACTGATGATTTTTTCAGTAATTCTCATGGTCGTACTTTTTTCTTTTAAGATTCCGATTTTATATGCGTTTGGAGCTAGTGACACAACGATTGTTTATGCAAATGAATATATTAGTATCTATCTTATAGGTACAATATTTGTTCAGTTTGCGATAGGACTTAATACCTTTATCAGTGGTCAGGGTAATTCGAAAATCGCAATGCTATCAGTCCTTATTGGAGCATGTATCAATATTATTTTAGATCCGATTTTTATTTTTGGATTTAATCTAGGGGTAAAAGGCGCAGCGCTTGCAACCATTATTTCACAGGCTGTCAGTGCAATATGGGTTGTACATTTCCTTACATCGGATAAAAGTGTGATCAGAATACGTAAGAAATACCTACGACCTGATTTTAAGGTTATTGGAAGTATTGCGGCTTTAGGAATTTCTCCTTTTATTATGCAAAGTACAGAAAGTCTTGTAATGATTGCGTTAAACTCAGGACTTCAAAAATATGGTGGAGATTTGTATGTAGGTACGATGTCGATTATGTCGAGTGTAATGCAGCTTATCGTAATTCCTATTCAAGGGGTTGGACAGGGAATACAGCCGATTATGAGCTACAATTTTGGTGCTGGTAATCTGGACAGAGTTAAGGGGGCATTTAAAAGAATGTTGGCAATATGTCTTGGCGCAACGCTGGTTCTTGCGGGGATTGCAGTTTTAAGACCACAGACATATGCGGTGCTGTTTTCTGATAACATACAACTTGTAAAACTTACCTGTTCTGTAATGCCGATCTATTTCCTTGGTATTACGATATTTGGTATTCAAATGGCTTGCCAGACAACTTTTATGGCTCTTGGACAAGCAAAGGTTTCCCTTATTATAGCACTGCTTAGAAAAGTAATTCTTTTGATTCCATTGGCGATCATCTTGCCAAGATTTATGGGAGTTATGGGAGTTTATAGAGCGGAACCGGTTGCAGATTTTATATCTGTACTTATATCGCTTATTTTATTCTTTGTGACAGCAAAGAAAATCTTAGTTTCAGATGATAAATAAAAACAACAACATTGATTCGGATATAGATTAGATAGGCTGCCTCTAAAGTAGATATGGTATATAACCAGAAATCTACTTTGGAGGTTTTTTTATGTCAAAAGCAAGGTGTTCAACAGAATTCAGAAAAGAAGTACGCAATGGTGTTTGGAAATAACTTAAATGCTCCGTCGTCTTGACAATCAAAATGTTGAGAACTAAAATTAGTTTAGACTAACTGATTTATTTGAGAAAAGAGGCAATCTATGAGCAGAGAAAATCAAAATAAAAAATGGATACTGATGCTGCTAACTGGAATTGCAGGATGTGTTTTTATGTCGGCAAGTGACTGGACGATGATTTATGGGGACACTTTTTATGAAGGAAAATTAGCATGGCTTACACTGGGGGTAGCAGGAATTAGTCCACAAAGAAATGCTTTGGCACTTCTTTTGGCTTTGCCTGCTGTTATTTTTTATAGCATAGCGTTAGTTGGACTCAAAAAGTTTATACAGTGTGAAAAACAGAAAAAAATATACCTAGGTTTAACAACTGTCGGAATGACTCCATGGCTTGCAATACACCTTTTTTATGTTATGATTCTGTACTTATTTAGCTGGCTTATATCAGGTGGAAACAAAGAACTGGCATATGGAGCATCTGAGGCATTATTTGATCAGTTTATGTGGATTATTCCTCTTGGAGAAGTAATAATGCTTCTTCCGTTTGTATACTGGTCTGTTATAGTGCTTAAGAAAAAAACAGTTTTTCCAAGAATCATGGCTGTTAATAATCCGGTACTCATATTTGTGGTTATGAAAGCTATTACGTATATACTTCCGGATAAACCTTTCAGACTGGCATTTCTTAATGGCCTTATGAGCGAAAGTATGGCTGTATGGTTCATAATATTTATAGTATATATTCAGTATCGAAAAAACTAAGGACAGGAGGTCGATAAAATGAAGTACGATGGAATGTGCAGTATATTTGGTATGGTTCTTAATGGGATAGTAAAGGAAAAAATTGCAGATAAAAATGTTCGAAAAGACATTAAAAAGTGCTATAAAGAAATTGTATTAAGAGCAAAAGACATTGGTGGAAGTAAAAATAATCTCCTTAGTTCTTACCTCCTTGCAGCTTATTTTATTGCTATGAACAGAGTAGATAAACTGACTTTGGAAGAAAATATTGACATTATGGAACAAGGAATGCGTAAAAGTAAGATTATAAAAACATTTATGGGAAATTCTGATGGGTATTTTAGCGAAAAAAAGATGGCATTTCGAAGAGAGTGGTCGACGAAAACTCACGAAAGAAAATTTGAAAATAACTGGGTAGTAGATGTAGTTGAAAAGTCTGACGATTTTGAATTTGGACTAGATTATACAGAGTGCGGAGTATGCAAACTTTGCAGGGATGAAAACTGCTTTGAATATGCAAAATACTTATGTCGTCTCGATTATATGCTTGTGGAAATCATGGGACTGGGACTTAGAAGGACAATGACACTGGCGGATGGAGATGATAAATGTGATTTTAGATTTTTGAAAACAGGTGGTAAATTATAAATGGGAAAGCATATACCAGAAATGGTCGAACTTACAAATATGTGTGTAATAGAAGATAGTGATGGGAATGTACTGGCTATAGATAAAGTTACAGGATCGTATATAGGAACTACATTTCCAGGTGGACATATAGAAAAAGGCGAAATTTTTCAGCATTCCATGATAAGAGAAATAAAAGAAGAAACCGGACTTACTATAAAAAAACCTGAATTAAAAGGTGTATATCATTGGTATAGAAATGAAATCCATAATATCCTTTTCGTATACCATGCAAAAGAGTATGAAGGAGAAGTAATAAGTTCAAGGGAAGGAAAAGTATATTGGATTCCGCTTGATGAACTAAAGAAAAAGAAACTGGCAACAGGATCGGAACATGTTATTACAATGATTGAAAACAAGGATATGACAGAATGTTATATGAAAGAAGAGGGAGGAACATATACAGGAAAACTGTATTAACTATTGGCAATGTAGAAAAAAGGTGT
>JAHHTM010000013.1 GCA_020024675.1 Muricomes sp. | reverse complement strand
ATAATAAGTAGCTACATGCAAATCATGTGCCACAAGTTGTCAGCTAAAAGTCATCACTACAAGTTAAGGTTAGATGCCGGATGGCAATTCTAACTCTTAACTTGTAGCCATTAACCATTAAAACGGCAGGTCATCCGCCGAATTATCTTGCGAAGACACCGGTTGCTGCGGTTGTTGCGATTGAGGTCGCACGGGAGCAGCAGCCTGCTGCTGTGCCGGAGCATACGATCCCGAACCGGTACCTTTCGGAGTGAGCATTTCCATATTATCCACAAAAATCTCGGTAACATAGCGTTTAGCCCCATTCTGGTCATCATAAGAACGGGTTCTTATTTTCCCCTCCACATAGAGCTTATCACCTTTATGTACATACTTTTCGGCAGTTTCTGCCAGTCCGCGCCAAAGGACAAGATTGTGCCATTCGGTCCGTTCTGGCACTTGTGTACCATTCGACAAAGTATATGCGCGGTCGGTCGTAGCCAAAGGAAAACTGGCTACAGCAATACCTGTATCCAAATATCTCACTTCAGGGTCTTTTCCGACATTTCCTATCAATATCACTTTATTTACTGACATATTCTCAGAATTTTATGTTTCTAAATACCGAATTTCGTTGCCAAAATTAAATAGAATAACAATAGAATGCAAGAATTGTTACAACTTTTATAAAGCTCTATAAGTTTTATTGCGCACTTTTCTCAAAATGGTTTGCAATTCAAAAAGCTTGGCTGGATTCTTCTCTGCAAGATTCTCCTGTTCATAATCTTTAGTCATGTCATACAATTGCGGAATGCTCAGATTACCCGTTTCTATTTTAGGTCCCCAGGTTATCATGTGAGGGCCGTCGTTAGGTTCAATGTATTTCCAGTCCTTGGTACGTACTGACAGTGTGTGGTTAGCGGCTTGCTCAATCACCCAAGGACGGTCGGTAGAATCCGTTCCCAGCCAGTTGCCCAGACGGTCAAAACTATCGGGAGCCGCTCCTTTGGGAACCCTTGCATCAACCAAGGAAGCTAAAGAGGCCAGCCAGTCGATTTGTGAAACCAATACATCCGACACCTGCGGCTGAGTAATTTTCTTAGGCCAGCGCACAATGGCGGGAATACGGGTTCCACCTTCGAAAGCACTATATTTGTTGCCACGCAGCGGACCTGCCGGACTGTGCCCGTTGAGCAGCTCCTCTGCACGATCCTGATAACCATCATCCACAACAGGACCGTTATCACTGGAAAGAATAATCAATGTGTTTTCAGAAAGCCCCAGCTTGTCAAGTGTTTCCAGGATTTGCCCTACACTCCAGTCGAACTGTACAATGGCATCTCCGCGCAACCCCATCGGATTCTTACCACGGAAACGCTCGTGTGGAAAGCGTGGAACGTGCACATCGTTCGTTGCAAAATACATAAAAAACGGTTCATCCTTATGTTCGCGAATAAAGTTGATGGCATGTGTAGTGATCGAGTCGGCAATATTTTCATCTTTCCATAAAGCCTTGCCTCCCCCTTTCATATAACCGATGCGGCCGATTCCGTTTACGATAGCCATATCATGTCCATGACTGTGTTTCTGGTTATACAACAGCTCCGGATGATCTTTCCCTAAAGGTTCTCCTTCAAAAGGTTTGCGGTAGCTGACTTCGATAGGCGCACTCGGGTCATAGTTTGCCACTTTTCCGTTTTCAATAAATACACAGGGCACACGGTCGGCAGTAGCAGCCATAATGTATGAATAGTCAAATCCCAAATCCCCCAATGCAGCGGGAAGTGGAGCATTCCAGTCTTGCTCTCCGCTTTTATCCCCCAGTCCCAAATGCCATTTACCGAGAGCAGCAGTCACATAACCGGAATTTTTAAACATATCGGCCATCGTGTAATCTTCCGGACGGATAATCATTCCGGCATTTCCGGCTGCTACATCCGTTCCCGGACGACGCCAGGCATATTCTCCCGTAAGCATGGAGTAACGTGAAGGAGTACTGGTAGCCGCAGTAGCATGCGCATTAGTAAAGCGAATACCTTCGGATGCCAAACGGTTAACATTAGGAGTTTGTACATTTTTAGCTCCATAACATTCCAGATCGCCATATCCCAAATCATCTGCATAGATAAACACCACATTCGGCAGTTGTCGGTCATTCACCTTCTGTTTGTTTTTTCCTCCTTTTTGTCCACTTGCGGCCATCAGGCAAGCTACGGGAGAAAGACAGGCTAATAGTAAGTAAGGTCGTTTCATAATTTTAGATATTTATAATTCAACAAAATATATTCAGTTTCTATTTCAATCGATGTATTTCTCTATAAAGGCATGCACCAGTTTTGAGACGGCATATTGTTCCAGCTCTTCAGCCTTTATTTTTTGATAAGCAGCAAACGAATGACTATCTTCCGGAAGATCTACTATATAAAAATTGGCATAAATCACCCGGTGGGAAAGCACGTGTTTCACGTCCCGGCAAACCGAACGGACTACCGGAAGTTCCTTGGGGGCAAACAATGCCTTTAACTCGGGCAGTGCCAAAAATTCCTCCTCCGAAACAGCAACCGGAGTTTCAATCAACGGAAGCTCGAACAGATTTCTCCAAATATCATTTCCCGTCCTTTTATTTATGAAAGTATGCACGCCCATGCGTACATATATATAATTGAAATAACGATTGGTCGTTTTTATTTTGTGCTGCTTGACCGGAAGCTCCGCCACTGTCCCCTTTGCCAGTGCCGCACAACTGTCAGCCAATGGACAAAACATGCAGTTGGGAGTTTGAGGAGAACATTGGATCGCTCCGAAGTCCATAATAGCCTGATTGTATAATGCGGGGTTCTTTCTATCCAGCAATTCATCCGCCACAGCCGCAAACAATTTTTTCCCTTCCGTAGAATCAATCGGAGTATCGATGCCCAGATAACGCGACAGCACTCGATATACATTTCCATCGACCACCGCATAAGGCATGTTATACGCAAAAGAACAAATGGCAGCAGCTGTATACTCCCCTACCCCTTTGAGGGCGCGCACCTCAGGATAAGTTTTCGGAAACACCCCATTCATGCTCTTGGCAGCAGCATGCAAATTACGGGCACGCGAATAATAGCCCAGTCCCTGCCAATACTTCATCACTTCGTCTTCATCCGCCTCGGCCAAAGTGGCGACATCGGGAAAGCGTTTCATAAAGCGGACGAAATAATCGTACCCCTGTACCACACGCGTTTGCTGAAGAATGATTTCCGATATCCATATTACATACGGATCTGCCGAATCCCTCCAGGGAAGTTCACGTTTATATTCCTTGTACCAATTCTCTATTGCATTGCTGAAATTCCGGTTCATGCTTTTTGGACGGATTCTACTTTTTGTTAACTTTATCCTTGCACAAAAGTAGTCATTTTCGTTTAATTACGAACTAAGAAAGCTTAATGAAGCGACTTTTTTAGAAAATTGTTCGGGATATATTTTTTTGGGAGACTAAAAAGCTATATATTTGCAGTCCAAAAAATTAGAAAGAACATAGTAATAATATTTTTTTTAAGGAAAAATGACTAAAGCAGATATTGTAAACGAAATTGCAAAGAACACCGGTGTTGACAAAGTAACAGTACTTACAACAGTTGAGGCATTTATGGATGCAGTGAAAGATTCTTTGTCTAAGGACGAGAATGTTTACCTCCGTGGATTTGGTAGCTTCGTCGTAAAGAAAAGAGCTCAAAAAACCGCTCGTAATATTTCTAAGAATACGACTATCATCATTCCGGAACACAACATTCCGGCGTTCAAACCAGCTAAGACATTCACCCTTTCGGTAAAGAAATAATAAACAAGAGTATTAACCCATAAAATTTTGAAGCTATGCCAAGCGGAAAGAAGAAAAAAAGACATAAAATGTCTACGCACAAGCGTAAAAAAAGACTAAGAAAGAACAGACATAAAAGCAAAAAGTAATTTTTAGTCTGAATCTGGACAGAAATAAAGAACAAACTTGTGAAGCTATGTCTTTCGAGTTTGTTCTTTGTTTAAATGCCCGATTGAATGAACAAACCCATTGAGTTATTCGTTCATTTTTTACAAAATTAAATAATATAGGAAATAGAGGTGACAAGCGAACTAGTAGTAGACGTACAGCCCAAAGAAGTATCCATCGCCCTACTTGAGGACAAGAGTCTGGTGGAACTTCAAAGCGAAGGAAGAAATATTTCTTTTTCGGTGGGCAATATGTATTTAGGCCGTGTCAAGAAATTGATGCCCGGACTGAATGCTTGCTTCGTGGATGTCGGTTATGAGAAAGATGCTTTCCTTCATTATTTAGACCTGGGTCCTCAATTTAACTCACTCGAAAAGTACGTAAAGCAGACTTTAAGCGACAAAAAAAAGCTTAATCCCATTTCGAAAGCAACCCTGCTTCCCGACCTTGACAAGGATGGCACTGTAGCCAATACATTAAAGGTAGGACAAGAAGTAGTGGTGCAAATCGTAAAGGAACCTATCTCTACCAAGGGACCACGCCTGACTTCCGAAATCTCGTTTGCAGGAAGATATCTGGTACTGATTCCTTTTAATGATAAGGTTTCCGTTTCTCAAAAAATTAAATCGAGCGAAGAACGTGCGCGCCTGAAACAGTTACTGATGAGCATCAAACCGAAAAACTTCGGAGTGATCGTACGCACAGTGGCAGAAGGCAAACGTGTTGCCGAACTCGACGGAGAGCTTAAAGTATTGCTGAAGCACTGGGAAGAAAGTATCACCAAGGTACAAAAGGCTACAAAGTTTCCTACACTGATTTATGAGGAAACCAGCCGTGCCGTAGCCTTGTTACGCGACCTTTTCAATCCCTCGTTCGAAAATATCTACGTCAACAACGAAGCGGTATTCAACGAAATCAGGGATTATGTGACACTGATTGCCCCCGAACGGGCAGGCATTGTCAAATTATACAAAGGTCAGCTTCCCATTTATGACAATTTTGGTATCACCAAACAGATTAAATCGTCTTTTGGTAAAACAGTATCCTACAAGAGTGGTGCCTACCTGATTATTGAGCACACTGAGGCGCTTCACGTAGTAGACGTGAACAGCGGTAACCGCACCAAGAATGCCAACGGACAGGAAGGTAATGCACTCGAAGTTAACCTGGGAGCTGCCGATGAGTTGGCACGCCAGTTAAGACTAAGGGATATGGGTGGTATCATTGTGGTGGATTTCATCGACATGAATGAAGCCGAAAATCGTCAGAAGCTTTACGAACGTATGTGTGCCAATATGCAAAAAGACAGGGCGCGTCACAACATTCTGCCCTTAAGCAAATTCGGACTGATGCAAATTACACGCCAACGGGTTCGCCCGGCCATGGACGTGAACACTACAGAAACCTGTCCGACTTGCTTTGGTAAAGGCACCATCAAATCGTCCATCCTCTTTACGGACACACTGGAGAGTAAAATTGATTATCTGGTCAATAAACTGAAGATAAAGAAATTCTCACTGCACATCCACCCGTATGTGGCTGCTTATTTGAATCAGGGACTTATGTCGCTGAAACGCAAATGGCAGATGAAATACGGATTTGGTATTAAAATTATTCCGAGTCAGAAACTCGCTTTTCTTGAATACGTATTCTACGATTCACATGGAGAAGAGATTGATATGAAGGAAGAATTTGAGATTAAATAAAAAGAAAGGCGGCTTGCAATCAAGTCGCCTTTCTTTTTATTTCCCACCACCGACTAACTCAAAACTGGTGCAGATGAAAGAATCTCTTCATGAACAACAGATATAATATACTCAACAGCAATATGCTTCCTGCCAAATATACATATCCGTACTCCCGCAATACCAGGTATCCCGCCACAACTACGCCCTGCACCACCATATAGGTCAATGACACCGCGACATGAGGTATCTTCAGTTCGTTAGCCATTATCTGATACAAATGTTTCCGGTGAGGCAGACCAATATTTTCATGCAACATCAATCGATGGACAATAGTCAACACACTGTCTGCTCCATATACTGCCAGAAGCACAATCCAACTAAAATCTTCCGTATCGATTATCAGCTTACCGATTAAAAACAGAATAATAAAAGCAATACTGACCGCCCCCACATCACCGGCAAAGCATTTTGCCCTCTTACGGAAATTAAAGAAATTAAAGACCAGCACCGCACACAGCATGGTATAAATCAAATCCGGTTCAACGAACGAAACAACCCAATGATTGATAAACGCCAAAGATCCAAGTACAACCAGCGAATATCCCCCCGTGATGCCATTAATTCCATCCATAAAATTATAGGCATTGATAATCCCTGTACATGCGATCAAAGCCACAACTACAGTCCACCAGGGAAGAGTAAACAACTCCCACTGATAGAACATCAAGCCCATCGCCGTAAAATGAAAAACAAGACGAAGTCCTTGTGATATGGAGCGGATATCATCTACAAAGCTGATCACCGTCACCAGAGTGAGAGCCAACATAAACCAAGGGTACTCAAACCGATTTGTCAGAAAATAAGCCAATGCACCCAAGTAGAAGATAATTCCTCCACCCCGCAGTGTAATCCGGGTATGCGAACTCCGTTCATTCGGTTTGTCGATAATATTATATTTATCGGCAATATGAAAATAAAAAAGTTCTGCCAGAAATAGCAGAACTAAGATTATCAGATAGTACATAAACTATTCGTTCTTTTTAATGAAATAAAACAAGAATTGAAGTCCTAAAAAGGCGAAAAAATCCCTATTAGAATTCCTATAATCCAAAGAAAAATTTCCATTTAGAGCACCTCCTTATTCTATCCGAAAATTTTTCAGAACATTCATAGGCTTCCATCCAAGCTCCCGCATTGCCTTTTCATTACTAAAAGTCAAAGAGTGCGTGATCTTACGAAGTTTTAAACTGTTTATTGGGGTATTTTCCCCAAGACAATCACCAAAAACAGCCATACTTTTAGCAAACAATAAGGAATAGATATTGGTCTTTTTTTATTCAATTGCTTACATATCACCATCTCCAGTTCACGAAAACTCGGCTGGTAACTGTCACAAACATTATATATCCCTCCCTTTTCAATCAATAGAGGAACAAGATTAGCTATATCCTGAACCATCAAAACGCTCTTTTGAGCTTTTCCTCCGGCAATACTCAAATACTTACCACTCTTAATCCCATGGATCATTGCTCCCAGATTTCCCGGAGGATTAGGACCGGCAATTAAAGAAGGACGAAGTATACTTAATTTCACATTATGCATGGCACACCATTCTTCCAGATATTTCTCCGCCTTGATCTTACTCAGAGCATAAGGAGTTGTTCCATTCAAAGGATATTCTTCCGTGATATTCTCACCCGAATCACAACCATAAACAGCAACGGTACTAATAAAAATAAACACTTTAGGAATTCCACTTCGTTCCAAAGCGGTACACAAATTCTTAGTACCTTGAAGGTTCACATCAAAAAAGGCCTGTTTCTCTTCTTCTGTTTTAGGCACAGAATGCGCTTTTCCTGCGGCATGAAAAACAATATCAAATGATTCTTTAAAAGCTGGAATATTCCGAGCTATATCTACCTTATAATCATCTTTGGGAGTGAGTCCGACTGTTGAAATAACATATTTTCTTTCTAAAAGTGAAAGTATATGGCTTCCTAAGAAACCAGAAGCACCAGTAAATAAAAAACTCATAAGATTTGTCAAATTATACACTAAAACAACCTATATATTATTTCAATCCAAAATTAGATTTCCGAAACTTATCTTATTACTTATATAAAAAACAATTTAATATACTATACTACAAATGATTACCAATCATCTAAGCCACCGAACTCCCTCTTTAAGTAGTCTACCATTATCACCATATATTACATTACTTTTTGAAACATTGCAAGATATCGTAGAACATGCAGCGATAATGGTATTATCCGCAATATCAACACCTTTTAAAATAGTAGTTCGACAGCCTATCCAAACATGTGTTCCTATGTGTATTGGTTTAGGCAGATTTATAATCTCATCCTCTTGATTCAAAATCTCATGAAAATCTGTATCCATTATAAGAATATCACATGATAACAAACAATGCTCTCCAACCGATATAGCTTTTTGGCAAATAATACTACTCCGTCCCGTCATTAGAAAATCATCCCCCAATGTTAAAACAGCATTTGTAGCTATATAATTTTACTTCCAGAACCAATTGATGCCTTACCCAATACCATTAATGTTCCTGAGATTTCTAACATCGTACGAGTTTTTTTTAAATCAATAGTACCCACTCCATGTCTTCCAATTTGTAATAAACCAACTTTAATAGGAGAACAAAAAACAATTCTCCCTCTCCGTATCTCACATATATTTACATTCTTATAAATGATAATTGGAAATTTATAAGCAATAGAAAAAGAAAGTATCAAAAAGTTTATCCATATTGTTTTCAGTCAATGGATAGAGTATATTTTCAATAAGTATTTCATAAACAAACACTATAACAAGAATATCAAATACATTTGATTCAAATAAAATATTTTACAATTACAAACACAACCTCCACTTTAGGACACTTTACAGATTTAAATCAAGATAAATTTCACAATTTAATAATAGGCACCTTAGTCCAATCTATAACATGGGTTGCTTTTTCGACATTTATCCATTCAAAGTCCTCAATCAGATGTTGAAACTTTGAATAAGCGTTTTTAAGTCCATAATATGATTTGAATGTTCTTTCTAAAGTAAAATAATGAAATCTAGGTTGTTGATAATCAAAATCTCTCATATGAAGATATGTCATCGCATAGTCGGCTCTTGAAAGTAATAGCTTAATAAGCCAATAAGGAAATAGCCTAAAATACCCTCCTCCAGAATAAACGAAATATTGTCCCATAAATCTACTTGTATTAATAGGAAACTCTCTAATATTAATACCATTATATGAAATTATACTAGGCATGGCCCTTTTAAAAGAAGGAAATCCGCCATAACTTCTAGATGCAGGAAAAATAGAACAATCATTTTCTATTCCAAATTCAGAAAGTACTTCAAAGGCCCATTTAGAACTTTCTGTTATAGTAAAAGCGGGTGCTCGAAAAGATTTTACTTTTTTACCAGTTATATTTTCAAGAGAATTTATTGCTATTTTTAAATCATCTCTAAATATTTCAGGGGTCATATTACAAACAAATAGATGCTTATCCGTATGACAAGCTATTTCATGACCTCTATCACAAATCTCCCTCACCACATTAGGGTATATTCTCGCAATCCATCCTAAACAGAAGAAAGTTGCTTTTATACCCTTTTCATCTAAGGAATCAAGAACTTGAGGAAGATATAAATTAATTCTCGGAGGATAATCAAGCCATGTTTTTTCTTTAGAAAAGATATCAAAATGATACCACTCTTCGATATCAAACGTAAGTATATTCATATATATAAAAAATATGAGAAGTCACAATTATATTTCCAACTTCAATCCCTAAAAATCAAAAACAACGCATGTCATGAACAAAATTTCGATCTCAGATACTTAATATTAAATATTCTTCTCAATCCTGTTATAAGACCAATCAAAAGAAGTAACGGATCTTTTAGGCTTGCATCCTGATAATAAAGACCTTTGTCTACAAAGTGAAAAAAAGAAGGACGAAAGCTAAATCGCTTAGGAGAAGTAACAAACCACATAAAATCCAATACTAAAAAACGAAGCATTTTACCAGGAGTATACGTATACTGTTTGAGTTCTAAACCCAATAAATCACTAACTATCAATTCTGGAAAGTTTATACCAGAAACAAATGCAGCTTCAATACTAGCAGGAATTCTCGGATTTATTTCTAAAATCCGATATTCACCTGTATCATCATCTTGCATGACGTCAAAATCAGCAAATCCCTCCCAATGCAATACTTCCAAAGTCTCTGAACAGATTTTCAATAAATCCTGATTTTCAATTGTGACACAAAAACAACTGGATCCACCTTTTATTGGGAAAAACCTCTTTATTTCGATTATTGTATATGCTTTTACAGTCCCTTCTCTTGTCCTATAAAGCATAACGTTATAATATGATCCCGAACTTTTTACAAATTCCTGCAAAGTAGAATTACCGTATTCCAATAGTATCGTCTCATATTTTTTTTGCAATTCTGAAACATTTCTCACCATAGTTATCCCTCTTGCTCCAACAGAAAAATTAGGCTTAATCAATGCTGGAAAACCTACATAATCTACAGCAGCACTTATATTCTCTCGAGAAAGTTTCATTGTCCTAGGATGAGGAAGTCCATGTATTTTACAAACTTCCATTAGCTTTTCTTTATTATGAGCTTTCTCAAATACATCCCATGGCATCACCGCCAAAGCAACACCATATTTTTTTAACTCAACATAATGTTTACTTAGATATTCAGCTCCTTCATTACATAATGGGATAATAACATCATAATGTTCTTTTTCCAATAATTTAATGAGAAAAGAATTAAATTTCACATCATCAGATTTAGGAGATAAAATCCTTTTATGTGGATATCTGCTAAAAAAACCATACGAAACTACTTCAGAAGTAAGTAAAGTTACTTCAAATCCAGATAACCGCAAACTCTTAGAAACAGAATATGCTTGAACAAAATACCCGTCCAGCAGTAGTATCCTTTTCATATTCAATGTTTTAATATATTAAATAAATCAACTAATATCTTATATGTTTCCTTCTCATAAATAGGTATTTTTTCATTTTTTGAAGTAAATAAAATGGCATATAGAAAAATGAAAAAAGAAAAAAACTTTTAAATAAAGAGAAGCCTTCTATTTCTCTATATACTTGCCAGTTATACTTCACCAAGTCTATCTTTTTAGAAGACACCGAATTGGGTGTCATACGATAAACCAGGAGTGGTTCATGTAAACAATGAGCTAGTTTTGATTTTTTTATTATCTGCAGCCATAAAGCCCAATCTTGCCTTTTCCTTATAAGAGGCATATAAAATTTTCCTAAAGATTCAGCATCATATATCACTGAAGAGCAAACTATCTCGGACCTTATCAACAAATCATTATAAGAGACATGGCTTTTACACTTCCGATACCCCCTAATCTGTCCATCATAACTACAATACAGTAAATCCGTATGTGTAAAACTATAGTTATTTATTTTCATAAAGTCTATTTGCTGTTTCAGTTTTGTTTCACCCCACAAATCATCACTATCACAAAAAGCAATATATTTTCCTTGAGCTTGTTTTATAGATTCATTCCTAGCAATCGCAGGTCCGGAATTTTCACTCAATACAAATAATTTTATTCTCAAATCCTTATTTGCATATTTTCGTATAATAAAAACAGTATCATCGATGGAGCAATCATCAGTAATCAATAATTCCCAATTCAAATATGTTTGTGCCACAATAGCTTCCAAAGTCTTCTCTATGAACAAACTTGAATTATATGTTGGCATAATAATAGAGACCAAATCCTGCTTCTCCATATCATCCAATCTTCAAATAATTAATGCCCTCTAAATCAGAACCGCTATAAACATTTCTGCCGTCTATCAAAACCGGGTTTGCCCTCATCGCCTTCTTTATCACCTTCCAACTTGGCATTCTAAACTCTTTCCATTCTGTAACATGAAAAATCACTTCCGCATCAATTACAGCATCATACATATTCGCAGAATACTCTACAACACCTCCTATCCTACGCCTACACTCTTCCATCGCAACAGGATCATAAACCCGAACTACACAACCTGCATTTAACAAACTTTCAATTAAGACTAAGGCTGGAGATTCTCGCATATCATCTGTTTCCGGCTTAAATGCTAATCCCCAAATCGCTATTTTCTTCCCCTTTATATTGCCACTGAAATAAGTGTCAAATTTCTTAAAAAGGACATGTTTTTGCGCTTCATTAACTTCTTCAACAGCATTTAATACCTTCATATCATACCCAACAGCCAATCCTGTTTTAATCAAGGCCTTAACATCTTTTGGAAAACAAGAACCTCCATATCCACAACCTGAATAAAGAAACTTGCTACCAATACGGCTATCAGATCCAATGCCCTTGCGCACCATGTTCACATCAGCACCGACCAACCCACATAAATTGGCTATATCATTCATAAAACTTATTCTCGTTGCTAACATTGAATTAGCAGCATACTTTGTCATCTCAGCAGAAGGAATATCCATAAATATTACACGAAAATTATTCAGAAACATTGGTTGATATAATCGTGTCATTAACATTTTAGCCTTTTCAGAATCTATACCTATCACAACCCGGTCTGGTTTCATAAAATCCTCAATAGCATTCCCCTCTTTTAAAAATTCAGGATTAGAGGCTACATCAAAACTAACATCCACTTTTCGTTTATCCAATTCTTTCTGAATAGTCGCTTTTATCAATTGTGCAGTACCCACAGGAACCGTACTTTTAGTCACTACGAGCAAATATTTTTTCATATTTTCTCCTATGGTTTTAGCCACATTAAGCACATAACGTAAATCTGCACTACCATCTTCATCTGGAGGAGTCCCAACAGCACTAAATACAATTTCAACCTCATCAAGAACAGAAACTAAATCAGTAGTAAAATGCAAACGTCCGGCCTTCATGTTACGTAGCACCATGGTCTCTAAACCTGGTTCATAAATAGGTATTTTCCCATTTATCAGATTATCAACCTTTCTAACATCCACATCCACACACACGACGTTGGCTCCCAACTCAGCAAAACAAGTTCCAGAAACCAAACCAACATATCCAGTTCCAACTATCGCTATATTCATAACTTATAATATTTTTTCAACTAATTAATCCAACGTGTACGTACTATTGTAGCAGCAATTCTTGACAATAGCAATGTAAAATTATACTTAAAAGGATTTTGCAGATATGTGAAAATGTTGGCATTGGTACTCAATAAGGCATTCCTTAGCTTTTCAAATAATCCCTGTTTTCTTCTACTGGCAGAGCTAGGACGAATTCTCCTATAATAAATGGTATCTACATCTGCTAACACAATCCTAGAAATACGATCGCTGATCTTATACATAAATACAGAATCCTCACTATTTTTCAACTTTAAACAGAATCTTCTATCCGCAATCATTTTACGGTGAATCAATTTCCCACAAGAAGACGACAAAAAACTTCGCCTAGCAAAAATGTTATCTTCCAGAGTCTCTCTAAAGGCCTTTGATAAATAATCATATCCAAGATTTTCTAATCCATTCGTAAACGTACGAACATCAGATACAACCAACGATTGCTCATCCGCTTTTGCCAATAAATTAGCCAAGTAATTAGGACTAACAAGATCATCATCATCGACAAAACAGCAGTAACTTCCAGCAGAAGAATCAATTCCAATATTCCTAGCGTTAGACACCCCCATCAACTCCGTATAAATAATCGAACATTTTAGATCTACCGCATTGCTGTTTACAAATTCTACAATAGATTGATAATATGGCTCTTTTTCACCATTCAACACCAAAATGACTTCATAATATTCCTTTGCCAAACTCTGCTTATAAAGTGCTTCCAAACATTCCCACAAATAATCTTGAGGCATATAAGTTGGAATAATAACACTAATAATAGTTTGAGTATTTTTCATGATAAAACACTGTTTGATAAGGTAACATATTCATCTTTTCTGTATACCCCTTAAGATATCCAGATATGTTAATATAAAAAGAAACACTTAATACGCTCAAGAAAAACATGATAATCATAGCTTGTACTATTTTTTTGTATCTTTTCTTAAACACAAGCATATAGTCTGGAAATAGCAGAATTATAAATAATAAAAAATAGTTAGACAATCTATAACTCAATGTATCATCTAAAATAAACAAGAAAAAGAAACAAAGACCTACACTGATTAAATTCAATATATAAACATTTTCACTTCTGACTTTCACCAATCTATCCCAATAGATAAAATTAATGCCCCCTATTAGCAGAACTAAATATTTCATTGAGCCAACTTCTTTAGCTTGATTTATATATCCCACCAAGGCATTCAGGAAAGCAGAAGATGGAAAAATGCTAATGATGGTATCAACATAACCTCCTATAAAATAGCATAAAACACAAAAAAGAAGATTGCACATCTTACCTCTAGAAAAAATATATATAGGAAAAAGAATAAAACTTATATAACCAGAGTTATGACACAAACCCGCAAACACACAAAATATAAAATACCACAGAAACTTTTTCCTGATGAGATAATGATAAGCAACAAAAACCATAGAAAAAGCAAGAGCATTTCTAATAATCCCCATTGAATCAATAAAGAAACTAGGAAAAAGCAAATAGATGAATAATGACAACGAAGGGGAAGAAGAATTTCTTTTTACAACATAATATATAGGATACAATATTAAAATGGAATACAAAAAGAAATACAAATTTGAAGAATCAAAGAATTTAGATACATTAATCAGCAAACGACTAAATGGCTCTAACCTCTCATATACATATTGCGGCTGATCGAAATCAATACTTCCTTTGTATGAAAAATAGTCATATCCTATACCATATCTTATAGAAGCAAAGAACAGTAAAATACAATATATAACATAGGCATTTGATATATTTTTTATTCTTTTAGACACCACAAGCAAATAGCAGAATAGTATCAAAAAAATATAAGGCAATAAATCAAAAACAGAAAATATATACATCTAACTAAAAATTCCCTCCAATTGCCGAGATAAATGAATCTACATTATTTTCTTTCAAATAAAGATCAGAAACGGTAAATCGATCTTTTTTATCATCGTTAATAAAATTAGCAATTCCCAAAGCATCTACATCAGAAAGAGCATATCCCAATTTATATTTAGTTATTAGTTTTCCAATTAATCCTTTATTAGGTCCAATTAAAGGTATTTTAAAAAGAGAAGCATATCCGGCCATTCCACTGCTTTGACCCACAAACTTATAAGGAATTAATAAATAATCCGATATTAAACACAATGATGCAAAAAAAGCGTATTCACAAAATTGATCATAAACTATAATATGGACATCACTCTTACATTCATCATATTTTTTATAAAAATCACTCTTTATTTCATCAGATATTCTACCAGCAAAAATAAAGCATGTATTTACTGATACATTATGATCTAAATATTTAATCGAATCTAAGATTTCAAGTGTCCCTTTTCTCCTTCTCATATCTCCAATATGCAAATAAACAGCTTCACTTTTGTTTATCCCCAACATTGATCTATGTATTTTATCAATTCCCTTATAAGTAATAGGTACAAAAGGATCTGGAAGGCATTTAAACTTGTCAGTAGAATATATCCTATTAAGCAATTTACAAGATAAACGATCATTTAAAATATAAACAGCCTTAAAACATTTAAATTTTGACAGAATAATGTATTTTACAACA
>JAHHTM010000129.1 GCA_020024675.1 Muricomes sp. | reverse complement strand
ATAAAATATATACAGTAAAGACGGACTGTGGTTTTTTATAAACCACTTTTTTTTATGCAAAAGTTAAAATACTTTCCAATGTGAGTCTATAAAATGAAGATCGTTATTTAATGAACGGAGGTAAATATGAAAACAAGTTATTTAAAAAAATCGCTTGCAATGCTGATAGCGTTGGTATTAATAATAGGGCTGATACCAACTTCAGTATATGCAACAAATGAGAAGCCGGAAGAGACCCCTGCGGGATACATATATGTATGTATGGAAAAAGCTACAATTGGTCAGGGGTATCTGATTGAGCCACAGAAAGTTCCTTTTTATAAATCTAAAGACGGAACAGTCAGACTTTCCAAAGTTATGATGGATTTTTTTAAGGACAATGGATACGAAGTTGCTGCAGGATCAGAAGATACATTCTATCTTGCTAAAATCAATGATCATCAGGGAAGTCGTAAAGCTGCATTTCCACAGTATGTAAAAGACGGAGCAAAGGCTGAGCTCCCTGATGGAGATGAACTTGAAGGTGAAAGAAGGAACTCTTTTTTAGGAGAAAAGGATTATTGTTCTTTATCCGGATGGGTATTTAAATATGACAATGTCCATTCACCAGTAGGAGCAAGTGGAGTTGAAGTTACAGATGGTTCTGTTGTAAGATGGGCTTATACAGTTGTAGGATATGGACGCGATTGTTGGAATACAGGTTGGGGAGACCTGATTGCTCCGCATGATACAAATCGTGATATGTTAGTTGTAACTCTTGGAGATTTTAATGCAAGAAAAGATAAAAACAGATTGTTAAGAGATAAAAAAGTCAAGGCAGCATATAACAAACTTGTAAAAATCGGGAATGATTATTCTGTAGATCAGGATACTATAGATAACAGCATTAAAACCTTTGAAGAAGCAGTTTCAAATGCTGAAGTAAATCTACCAGAAGACAACGTGAGAATTTTTGGATCAGACAGATATGCAACATCACTTAAGACAGCAGATGTACTTAAAAAAGAGATGGGTGTAGAAAAGTTCAGTAATATTGTTATTGCAACAGGAGATAACTATCCGGATGCATTAACCGGATGTTATCTTGCAGGAGTAAAGAATGCACCTGTGTTGCTTGTAGACAATCGTCATCCAAAAGAAATATTAGATTACATTAGGGCAAATCTTGAAGCAAAGGGAACTGTTTACCTTCTTGGAGGAAAAGGTGTGATATCTGAGTCAATTAAAACTAATTTGCAGAAACAGGGATTTAATGTTGAAAGACTTGGTGGAAAAGACAGATATGAGACAAACCTCAATATTTTGAAAGCAGCAGGAGCAGCAAATGAAGATCTCCTGGTATGCACAGGAATGGGATTTGCAGATAGTTTATCCGCTTCAGCAGCGAAGAAGCCTATTCTTCTTGTAGATAAAGATTTAACTTCTGAGCAGAAAGCATATCTCGGAACAAATAATTTCAAAAATGTATATCTGATTGGTGGCTCAGGTGTAGTAAGTGACAAATATATGTCAGTAATGAAATCATATAGTACTACGGGTGTAGTTCAAAGAATTTCTGGCGTGAATAGATATTCAACATCTGTTGCTGTAGCAGAAAAATTCTTTGAAAATCCAGAAAGTATTGTATTTGCATATGCTATGAATTTCCCTGATGGACTTTCAGGAGGACCTATAGCAATGCAGCTTGGAGGACCTATGATTCTTGTAGATAATAACAATACAGAAGATGCAATCAGATACGCAGAAAACTTAAGTGTAAGAAGACCGTTTACTCTTGGAGGAGAAATGTTGATATCTGACAATACTGTAAACAGCATCATAGAATAAAAAGAGAGGGGCTGTAAATTAAGTCCCCAGTTAAAATAATCAGTTGCGATAAAATGGATTTTTTGTCAACTATTGTTGGTGAAGAATAAAATTAAAATTTTTAAGGGGGTTTCCGGTTAGCCATTAGGCGCCTGGAAACTCCCTTTTGGTTTCATCAGATTTCTTGAAATCAGAATTCTGTTCCTGAAATGGAAGAGACCTTTTATAGCCAAAAGCAATACGGTTTAAAACCTTAATGTAGTTGTTTATTCCTTCAATTGTTCTGTTGGAATAAGGACTGGTTAATGAATTTTTGACATAGCTTTCATTTTTAGGCATAGTTTTCATAGCTGTTTGAGTTGTGGACGCCTCTTCTGTTATTCCCTCTTTTTATGTTTGAGATATGTCAGCTATCTCTTTTTCAATCAATGCCCATGGAAATCCTACTACATTGTCAAAAGACCCTTCATAGTGATCTATGTATTTACTGAAAATCCCTTGAATTGCATAAGCACCGGCCTTATCATAAGGTTCGTCGGTATCAAGGTATGCATTGATTTCTTCATTTGAGTAATTTTTACAGAATACTTTTGTGATATCATAAAATGCTTTCTTTTTATTTTCTCCAGCAATAATTATTGCAACACCTGTTGTGACAAAGTGACTTGTATTTCTTATCTTTGATATCATACGAAATGCATCTTTATAATCTATAGGCTTACCTAAAATTTCATCTTTGTATACGATAGTATCTGCGGCAATAATAATTGAACCTCTTTCGACTTTATCTTCTATAGAAAGAGCTTTTTTTAATGCTAAAAACATTACTGCATCGGTCATACTGATTCCAAGTGGCAAGGTTTCGTCAATGTTTGCTGGAATAATTTGAGGATCGTATCCGTGCTTGTGCATTATGTCAATTCGTCTAGGTGAAGAAGATGCAAGTACAATTTTCTTATTCATAAATACCTCCCAATTTAACTTTATTATGTCATAAATTAATTTGTTTTACAAATATTTTTCTGCTAAAGCATAATTTTCTACATTTTGCAGACACTAAAGAAAAAAGAGGTGTTTTAGATGAAAGAAGAAATAAAACAAAAGGATATTGCAAAAGCTTACGAAAATTATGCAAAACAATTTACACCTAAACCTGCATATTTTTTAAATACGGTAAAAGCTTTTGTTGTTGGAGGCGGTATATGTACAATAGCATTTTTCTTAAGTCGTGTAATGATGAAATATGGTATAAATGAAAAAGATGCAGGAACATATGTTACTATTTTGCTTGTTATCACAGCACAGTTTTTTACAGGATTAGGAATCTTCGATAAGTTTGCGACTTTTGCCGGAGCAGGTGTAATTGTACCGATTACAGGTTTTTCCAATTCTATGGTTGCTCCAGCACTTGAATACAAAAAAGAAGGACTTGTCTTAGGTGTAGGATCAAAGATGTTTAGCATTGCTGGACCTGTACTTGTATGCGGGATTACTTCTGCAACCATCGTCGGCATAATTTACTGGATTATAGGTCTTTTTTAGGAGGATAAGATATGGCAGAAAAGAAAATCGGAAATCAGACTGTAAAATTTGAAAATGGTCCATATATCATAGGTTCAGCAGCAATTGCTGGAGAAAAAGAAAGTGAAGGACCATTAAAAGAATGGTTTGATATTAAGCTTGATGATGATATGTTTGGAGAAGATACATGGGAGAAAGCCGAGAGTAAAATGCTCAAAGAGGTTATGCTTCTTGCTTTACAGAAGTCAGGCAAACAAAAGGAGAGTATTGATATAGTGTTAAGTGGTGATTTACTTAATCAGATTATGTCTTCTTCTTTTATGGCCAGAGATTTAAAACTTCCTTTTTTAGGGCTTTATGGTGCATGTTCAACGATGACAGAGTCACTTTTACTCGGTTCAATGCTGACAGAAGGCGGTTTTGCACATAATATTATTGTAGGCGCATCGAGTCATTTCTGTACTGCGGAGAGACAGTTTCGTATGCCGATTGAACATGGAAATCAGAAACCGCCCTCATCTCAATGGACAGCAACAGCGGCAGGAGCAATGGTTGTTTCGGAAACGGTAATGGATTTGAGTAAGGTAGGAATTGCAAAGTCTAACGGCAGTAGCTGTGGAAAATGTCAAAACATCAAGGTTGACTGTGGTACAATTGGTAAAGTTATCGATGCCGGAATAAAAGATGTAAACCAAATGGGAAGCGCAATGGCACCGGCTGCAGTAGATACTATACTAAATCATTTGCAGGATACAGGAAGGAATTTGGATTATTATGATATTGTTTTGACGGGAGATTTAGGCTATATCGGGAAAGCCATAGCTAAAGATCTGCTTGTTGATGCAGGAATAGATAAACAAGTTGTGGATTCCAGATATGATGATTGTGGTGCGATGCTGTTTTACAGAGAAGAACAGAAGGTTCAAGGAGGGGCAAGCGGATGTGGATGCTCTGCTTCTGTATTTTCGGGTCATGTGATAAGCAGAATGAGAGCCGGCGAATTACGGAGAGCACTTATCCTTTCAACAGGAGCATTACTTTCAACTATTTCTCCGATGCAGGGAGAAAGTATACCTGGAATTGCTCATGCTGTGGTATTGGAAACTTGTGACAAATAGGGGGATTATATGGAGTATTTATATGTATTTTTAACTGGTGGTATTATTTGTGCAATAGGACAGATTCTTATGGATACAACAAAACTTACAGCACCCAGAATTTTGGTTTTATTTGTTGTATCGGGAGTAATTCTGCAGGCTTTTCATATTTATGAGTATCTTCTTAACTTTGCACATCAGGGTGCGGGTGTTCCACTTCCGGGATTTGGAGCGGTTCTTGCAAAAGGAGCAATGGAAGGCGCTAAGAAAGGGTTTCTGGGGGCAATTACAGGAGCTGTTAAGGAGTCAGCAGCAGGAGTAGCTGTAGCTATAGCTTTTGGATATATTGTTTCACTTATATTCAACCCTAAAACAAAGAAATAACTGATTATAGAATATAAGCAAAGTGATGGACAGTCTTGGACTGTCTTTTTTTGTACTGAGTTTAGGTCTTATGATGATTAGGTTAATATAGGCTTATTTCCTCTTTTGAAAATAAACAT
>JAHHTM010000128.1 GCA_020024675.1 Muricomes sp. | reverse complement strand
CTACAGCTCTTGGAGCTCTTGCAGCAGCTAATGCAGCAGGAATCAAAAATTGCTTAATCTATGGTGTAGATGGATCCCCAGATGTTAAAGCAGAAATCGCCACAGGAGAATCGCTGATCACAGGTACCGGTGCGCAGTCTCCAGTCAGTATTGCCGATAAGTCTGTTGATGTTATGTACAAATTATTGGCGGGTGAAAAACTAGAAGACAGATATCCAGTTGACACATTCTTAATTACGTCTGATAACATTGATGAATATGGCACAGATGGATGGCAATAGTCAATAAATGAGAGGTTAAAGTGCTTTGTCTTAAGGATGAGGCACCTTAACTTTTCACAAAGCCTAGAAGGGATAAAAAGGGTGATATTTTGAGTGATACAAAACTATTGGAAATGAAACATATACATAAAAAATTCCCAGGAGTATATGCACTGAAAGACATTAATTTTGAACTTCGAGAGGGAGAAGTTCATGCGTTATTAGGTGAGAACGGAGCTGGAAAATCCACCCTTATTAAAGTTTTGGGGGGAATTTATTCTGCCGATCAAGGTGAAATTGTAATCAATGGAAAGACAGTGACAATCGACAGCGTAAAAGCAGCACAGGAAAACGGCATCGCAATCATCCATCAGGAACTGGTCCTAGTGCCATATATGACAGTTGCAGAGAACATCTTTCTGGGAAGGGAACCGATGAAGGGTGGGTTTGTTGATAAAAAGAAAATGAATGAGGAAGCACAGCGATTGATAGATGCATATCATATGGAGTTGTCCCCAACAACACTGATTGCACATTTAACCATTGCACAGCAGCAGATGGTTGAGATTGTCAAGGCAATTTCGTATAATTCAAAGATTCTTGTTATGGATGAACCGACATCGTCTATTTCAGAGAAAGAAGTAGCATTCTTATTTGATACCATGAGAAATCTTGTGAAAAAAGGTGCTGGAATTATTTATATTTCACACAAAATGAGTGAATTGGAAGATATTTGTGATAGAGTTACAGTCATTCGAGACGGTGAGTATGTAGGTACAGAGGTCGTAAAAGATACATGTAAAGATAATCTGATCGCAATGATGGTTGGACGTGAACTTAAAAATTACTATACCAGAGACTTCCTTGAACCTGGAGAAACTGTGTTGAAATGTGAAAATATTTCAGATGGAGAGATTGCAGAAAATGTGAATTTTGAGGTGAAAAAAGGAGAAATTGTGGGATTTGCAGGACTGGTAGGGGCAGGCCGAAGTGAAGTGATGAAGAGTATCTTTGGTCTTGTGCCGAAAAGTTCAGGTGCGGTATATATTGAAGGTAAAAAGGCTGATATCAAATCGCCTGTGGATGCTTTAAAATATGGAATTGCTTTGGTACCAGAGGATAGAAAAGCAGAAGGTTTATATTTGGTCCAGAGTGTACGCTTTAATTCTACAATAGAGGTTCTCTCGAATTTCATTAAAGGAATCCATGTGGATAGTGCAAAAGAACGAAAAATTACACAGGAGTTTATAGATAAAATGGCAACCAAGACACCATCTCAAGAGCAAATGATAGGAAAGCTATCTGGAGGAAACCAACAGAAAGTTTTGATAGGAAGATGGCTTGCAACAAATCCGAAAGTCTTGATCTTGGATGAACCTACCCGTGGTGTTGATGTGGGAGCTAAATCAGAAATTTATGTGATCATGAATGAACTTGTTAAGCATGGAGTATCGATTATAATGATTTCTTCAGAACTTCCAGAAATTATTGGAATGAGTGACAGGATCTATATTATGGCTCATGGTAAGATGAAGGGTTGTCTTTCACATGAAGAAGCAACTCAGGAAAATATTATGAGACTTGCAGCAGAATAGCTTAGTGAGCAGAGGAGGTAAAGCAAATGGCAGACAATAAAAATAAAACTGCAGCATCATCCGGCTATGGAGCTGCTGTAAAGCTGTTTTTAAAAGAAAATTTAGGTATTATTATAGCATTTCTAGTGCTCTGTGTATTTTTATCAGTGTACCCAGAAACCAGAGGGTCTTTTTTTACAAGACAGAACATTTTTAATGTATTAAGACAAATTTCAACCAACTTGTTCCTTGCTTGTGGTATGACAATGGTTATTATTCTTGGAGGAATAGACCTTTCGGTAGGTTCTATCATCGCTCTATCAGGCTGTGTGTCAGCAGGGTGTGTAGCAAGACATGGAATTCCACTTCCGATCGCGCTACTTGTAGGAGTTGCAATTGGACTTGTTGTAGGAATGTTTAATGGTTTTGTTATTTCCAGAACAACAATCCCTGCCTTTATTGTTACATTGGCAACAATGAATATTGCAAAGGGTCTTGCATATGTCTACACAGGTGGTTCTCCGGTTCGTGTTATGTCAGAAGAGTGGAGATTTATTGGTGCAGGTTACATAGGAATAATACCTACACCCGTTGTTATTCTTGTTTTTGTATTGATCATTACAGCAATCATCATGAATCGAACAAAAATGGGACGCCACATGTATGCAGTTGGCGGAAACCCTCAGGCTGCTAGATTCTCAGGCGTTAAAGTTGCGAAAGTTAAATTTTTTGTACATGCATTTTCAGGCTTAATGGCAGGGCTTGCAGGGATTGTTCTTGCATCCCGTATGTATTCAGGACAGCCTACAGCCGGTGATGGCGCAGAGATGGATGCCATCGCTGCAGTAGTAGTTGGTGGAACATCTATGTCAGGTGGTAGTGGTAAAATTGGTGGAACCATTATTGGTGGCCTTATTATTGGAGTACTAAACAATGGCCTTAACCTTTTGAATGTCAATTCATTTTGGCAGTATGTAGTAAAAGGTATCGTAATCTTACTCGCAGTATTTATTGACTATGTAAGAAATAAAGGAAAAAAATAAATTTAAAAATTGATTACGTAATGTTTTAAAGCAAGAAAGGAGAAAGTAAATGTTAGTATCATTAAAACCACTTATGGAAGAAGCAATGGCAAAAGGTTATGCTGTAGGCGCATTTAACTGTCCAAACTTGGATTCAATTCGAGCAATTATAAATGCAGCAGAAGCTACAAATATGCCTGTAATCCTAAACTATGCAGAAGCACATTCAGAATTTATCAGTATGGAAGAAATTGCTCCGATAATGCTTTATTATGCTAAAAAAGCAACAGTTCCTGTGTGTGTACATTTAGATCATGGTGCGACGATTGAAACATGTATCAAAGCGATTAAATTAGGCTTTACATCTGTAATGATTGATGCATCTGCATCTGATTATGATGAAAATGTTAAGACCACAGCAGAAGTTGTAAAACTTGCTCATTCGGTAGGTGTAACTGTTGAAGCTGAACTTGGACACATTTTTGCATTTAGTGATGGTGAAACATCTGATAAATTTAATAATTTAGATGATGTTTATACAGATCCTGCGACAGCGAAAGATTTTGTAGAGCGCACAGGTGTTGATGTACTTGCTATCGCATTTGGAACAAGTCACGGAGTTTACACACAGAAACCAGTTCTTGATCTTGACAGAATCACAGCTATTAAAAATGCTATCGATATCCCATTCGTGATGCATGGTGGATCTGGACTTAGCAAAGATGAATTCCAGACAGCAGTAAGAAATGGTATCAGAAAGATTAATTATTATACATATATGACATTAGCAGGGGGAAAAGCTGTCAAAGAGGCGTTAGATAAGAAGAATGCTGATGAAATGGTATTCTATCATGATATTCCGATGATCGCAATCAAAGCAATGCAGGAAAATATTGAAGATGCAATTGAGGTTTTTGCCCTTAAAAAATAAAAATTAATCAAGCAAGGAGGAGAGATTCAATGGATAGGAAAGGTATTACACTTGCGGGAAACCTTGTAATGGATATCGGATACATGATTGATCAGTATCCTGAAAAAGAAAAGCTAACGCATATTTATGATCCTACGTATCACACAGGCGGAGTTAATAATCTATTGATTGATCTTGTGAATCTTGACTCTTCTATTCCAATAAAAGTAAGTGGTTTGGTTGGAGAAGATGAAAATGGACAACGAATCCTGGATACTTTGAGGCAATATTCAAATGTTGATTCATCTAATATTATTCAGGAAGGAAGGACAGCTCTAACCTACGCAATGACAGAAATTGTAGGAAAGAAACGTACATTTTTTTCAGATGCAGGAAGTAGTACCGCGTATGATATTAAACATATAGATTTCGACAAGCTTGATGCAGAAATTTTCCATTTAGAGTATCTTCTTTTTCTTGGAAAACTTGATGAAGAAGATCCAATATATGGAACAAAAAGTGCCAGAGTTCTCTTTGAAGCACAAAGACGTGGTATGAAGACGTCTATTGATTTGGTGTCCGAATCGGATAAAAGTAAATATTCCAGAATGGTTTGGCCTGCACTTCGATATACAGATTATTGCATTATCAATGAAGCAGAGGCAAGTGGAGTTGTCGGTGAAGATATCTATGACAAAAATGGAGTTATAGAGGAAAAAGTTTGGCCTGCACTTGAAAAACTAAAGCAATTAGGTGTAAGAGAGTGGGCTGTAATTCACTCGCCAAAATGTGGATACGGACTTAATTGCAAGACAGGAGAAAAAATTGCAGTTCCTAGTTTACATTTGCCAGAAGGCTTTGTAAAAGGAACAACAGGAGCAGGTGATGCTTTTTGTTGTGGTGTATTGTATTCTGCTTATAATGGGTTAGGCTTGGAAGCAGGACTTAAGTTAGGGGCTAAAACGGCTGCCTGCTCCTTATCTGCAGAGGACAGTAATTCAGGTATCGTTAAATATGAAGATATTGACAAAGCATTAGCAAATATCGAATGATATAGCGGAATGGAAAATGAAAATGGTCATTCGTAATAGAATGGCCATTTTTATTTAATAGATATGGTAAAATCAAGTATAAAAATAGAATAAAAGAATTGGAATGTATGGAAGCTCTACAAGAACTTATAAAAA
>JAHHTM010000127.1 GCA_020024675.1 Muricomes sp. | reverse complement strand
GTATAAAGTTTAAACTGCCGTAAAAAAGCTTCTAAGTTTTTCTATGGCAGTTTTTTCTATTCTTGAAACATATGAACGAGATATACCAAGTGCAGCAGCTACTTCTTTTTGAGTCCATGGTTTACCATTATAAAGTCCATATCGTTTCTTTAAAACAAATTGTTCACGCGGATTTAAATTTGATTCTAATTGAAAATATAGAAGTTGAATGTTATCTTTTAAATATATTTTATCAGGAACTTCTGCTTCTTCAGATTCAATAACATCATAAAGCCGGATGTCATTTCCTTCGTGATCTGTTCCGATAGGTTCATAAAGAGAAACATCTCGGTTTGTCTTTTTCTTTGCTCTTAGATACATTAAAATCTCATTTTCTACACACTTTGATGCATATGCTGCCAGTCGATTTCCTTTTTTGGGGTTAAAAGTTGTAATAGCTTTGATAAGACCTATTGTTCCGATAGATATGAGGTCTTCAAGATCATCATCAAGATTCTGGTATTTTTTTATGACATGTGCAACGAGCCGCATATTTCGTTCGATCAGGATGTTTTTAGCTTCAAGGTCCCCTTCTGTATATTTTTGAATATAAAATTTTTCTTCAAGAGGAGTCAGGGGATTTGGAAATGATTTCAAAGAACAGCACCTCCCGGCACATTTAATATAGTCTATGAAAAAAAGATGAAATTTGTGCTTTTCCAATAAAAAGAATTGACAGTAGTCTGAAAAATGCGATATGATTATTTTATTCTAACAGGGAAACCTGTATCAATTTATCTGACCGATTCGGTCAAAATTCACATTATATATAATTTAATAGAATTACACCCATTAAAAGTAGATTAGAAGGGAGTGTATAAATGGGATTTGGCAGGGTATTATCTGCTGTTATCCATGGGATTCAGGCAGAAATTATTCGAGTAGAAGCTGATGCAAGTAATGGACTTCCAATTTTTCATATGGTTGGTTATCTTTCAACAGAAGTAAAAGAGGCAGCTGAAAGAGTAAGAACCGCCATTCGAAATTCTGGTTTTGATTTTCCACCAAAAAAAGTGGTGATAAATTTATCGCCAGCGTCGATTCGAAAAAAAGGAAGTTCCTTTGATCTTTCGATTGCAGTGGCTATTCTAGTTGCTTTTGGAATGATACCACAAAGAAATGTAGAAAACATGTTGTTCGCAGGTGAGCTTGGATTAGATGGAAGTGTTCGGAAAATTGCAGGAATTCTTCCAGTTGTGTTAAAAGCCAAGGAACAAGGAATATCAATTTGCGTTGTACCAAAGGAGAATGGTAAAGAAGGTGCATTGGTAGATGGAATTAAAATAATTGGAATAAGGAATTTAAAGGAAATGGTTATGTGGTTGGTTGGAAACATAAGTCTGAAGGAAGAAGAATTTGTATCAATTGACAACCTGCTGGATGAAGAAGAAACTTTAGATTATGCAGATATTGGAGGACAAGAGAATGTAAAAAGAGCAGTAGAAATAGCGGTTGCTGGTGGACATAATATTCTTTTGATCGGACCACCAGGGAGTGGGAAAAGTATGATTGCCAAGAGAATTCCTGGGATTTTTCCACCAATGACATTGGAAGAAAGTATGGAAGTTACAAAAATATATAGCATATTGGGAAAAATAGACGAAGATGCACCATTGGTTCGTCAACGTCCTTTTCAAAATGTACATCATACAGTTACAAAGGCTGCTATGTTGGGAGGAGGAAGAATTCCGATTCCAGGAGAAATTAGTTTGTCGCACAGAGGAGTGCTGTTTCTAGATGAATTACCAGAATTCCAGAAAAGTGTTTTGGAAACGTTGAGACAACCTTTGGAAGATCATAGTGTAATATTATCAAGAGCAGGAGGGGAATATGTATTTCCGGCGGATTTTATGCTTGTAGCAGCTATGAATCCATGTCCTTGCGGATGCTATCCAGATCTTAACAGATGCACCTGTACCCCAACGCAGATACAAAATTATCTGGGAAAAATCAGTCAGCCGTTTCTTGACAGAATTGATATCTGTGTGGAAGCACCAAAAGTAAAGTATGATGAGCTGGTTGGAAATGAAAAAAGAGAAACTTCAAAAAAAATACAAAAAAGAGTTTGTATGGCAAGAAAGATTCAAAATAAACGGTTCAAAGGAAAGAAAATCGTTTCGAATGCAACAATGGAAATAAAGGATTTGGAAAAATATTGTTATTTGGGAAAAAAAGAAAAACAATTGATGGAGGAGGCATATACTGTATTAGGTCTGACTGCCAGAAGTTATCATAAAATATTAAAAGTGGCAAGAACAATTGCAGATCTAGAAGAAAGCGAGAATATTTTATCTAGTCATATAAAAGAAGCGATTGGATACCGAACGCTGGATAAAAAATACTGGGGAAGGTGAATGTATGATATATGAATATTGGTTAGCGACAATCAGACATTTGTCAGATCAAAAGAAAATATACTTACGAAAACAGATTGGAACGGGAAAAGAACTATATTATATAGAAGAAAGAAGATTGCAAAAGCATACATATCTTACGCAACGTGATATCATGGCAATTCGGGAAGCACGAAAGAATATAAATCTGGAAAAAGATTACGAAGAACTGGAGAAGAAAAACTTGCGTTTTATCCCATTCTATTCGGATGAATATCCAGATAAACTTAAAGAGATAGCATCTCCACCGTATGCATTATATGTCAGAGGACATCTTCCAAATCCGGATAAAAAAGCAGTAGCAATTGTAGGTGCAAGAAGTTGCACACGCTATGGAGAAAAGTATGCCATGGAATATGGAGAAAAGTTGGCTCAAAATGGTGTACAGATTATCAGTGGAATGGCACGAGGAATAGATGGAGCAGGACAGAGAGGGGCTATAAATGGTGGAGGATATACATGTGCAGTGTTAGGAAGTGGGCCGGACATTTGTTATCCAAAAGAAAACAAAGGGTTATATTTAGATATTCTGGAAAGAAAAGGAGGAATCCTTTCGGAATTTGCTCCGGGTACTGTTCCGATACCAAGTAACTTTCCAAGAAGAAACAGGATTATCAGTGCATTTTCAGATGTCGTATTAGTTATGGAAGCAAGACTGAAAAGTGGTTCACTTATAACTGCCGATATGGCACTGGAGCAGGGAAAAGATGTGTATGCACTGCCAGGACCGGTTGATAGTGTACTTAGTCAAGGGTGTAACAAACTCATTTTTCAAGGAGCTGGAATTCTTTTATCCCCGAAAAGTTTACTTGAAGAACTAGGAGTTATTACTCATATAATGCAAGAAAAAACGTGTAAAAACATAAAAGAACTTGAAACTACAGAAGATATGGTGTATAGTCGACTTGATTTATTTCCAAAAAGTATGGCAAATTTACTGAAAGAAACAAACTTGTCTGCTGATAAATTAATGGAAACGCTAGTTTCTTTGGAAATAAAAGGATACATAAAAGAAGTTTCAAAAAACTATTATATAAAACAAAAATAGGAATTTTATCCTATCATGAAAAAAGTAGAAAGATCTGTCGGAGGAAAGGCACTTATGGCACATTATCTGGTAATCGTAGAGTCACCGGCTAAGGTGAAAACAATCAAAAAATTTTTGGGAAGCAATTATTCTGTTGCTGCATCAAACGGACATGTTCGAGATTTACCGAAAAGTCAGATGGGGATTGATGTAGAGAATGATTATGAACCAAAGTATATTACAATTCGTGGAAAAGGAGATATTCTTGCAAATCTACGTAAAGAAGTAAAAAAAGCAGATAAAGTATATCTTGCAACTGACCCTGACCGTGAGGGAGAAGCAATTTCATGGCATCTGGCAACTGCTTTGAAGCTTGATGAGAAAAAAATGCGCAGGATAACGTTCAACGAGATTACAAAAAATGCAGTAAAAGCATCTTTAAAAGCGCCTCGTGATATTGATATGAATCTTGTGGATGCACAGCAGGCACGAAGAATTCTTGATAGAATGGTTGGATATAGAATCAGTCCGGTTTTATGGGCAAAAGTAAAAAGAGGATTAAGTGCGGGTAGAGTACAATCTGTTGCACTTCGTCTTATTGCAGACAGAGAAGCTGAGATTGATGCATTTATACCAGAAGAGTATTGGAGTCTTGATGTTGTACTTAACGTCAAAGGAGCAAGACGTCCTTTGACCGCAAAATTCTATGGTACAGAAAATGAAAAGATTGTAATTCATTCAAAAGAAGAATTGGATCATATTGTAAGTAGTATCGAAAATGAATCATTTACAATTTCAGATATCAAACGAGGAGAACGTGTCAGAAAAGCACCGCTTCCATTTACAACAAGTACGCTTCAGCAAGAGGCTGCAAAAGCATTAAATTTCGGAACGCAAAAAACAATGCGTATTGCACAGCAACTCTATGAAGGCGTTGACATAAAAGGACAGGGAACAGTTGGTATTATCACTTACCTTCGTACAGATTCTACCAGAATTTCAGAAGAAGCAGATACAGCAGCCAGAGCATATATTGAAGAAGAATTTGGAAAAGAATACGTTGCTATGGCTTCTACAGCAAAAAAAATAGAAAAGAAGATACAGGATGCCCATGAAGCAATTCGTCCTACTGACATAAGTAGAACACCAGCTATGATTAAGGAATCGCTGACAAGAGATCAATTTCGTTTGTATCAGTTGATCTGGAAACGTTTTGTGGCAAGTAGAATGTCGATGGCAAAATTAGAAACCATTTCTGTGAAGATAGCTGCCGGAGAATATAGATTTACTGTATCTACTTCAAAAGTAGTGTTTGACGGATTTCGAACTGTGTACACAGAATATGATGAAGAAAAACACGAAAGCAATGCACTTGTAAATAACCTGGATATGAATAAAGTTCTTACCAAAGAAAGCTTTGAATCAAAACAGCACTTCACACAGCCTCCTGCTCATTTTACGGAGGCAGCACTTGTAAAAACATTAGAAGAACTTGGAATTGGACGTCCAAGTACGTATGCACCTACAATTACAACT
>JAHHTM010000126.1 GCA_020024675.1 Muricomes sp. | reverse complement strand
GATATGCTTATGAAATTACAGAAGGACTTTCCATGGAAGATAAGATTGCCTTTCCATATGGGAAAAATGTTAAAGAAGGATCAAAGACAGAAGCAGGCACTTCAGAAGATCTATTTCGTTAAAAGGAGGGAAGATAATGCTTGAAAATATCAGATTGGCATTTAAAGGTATCTGGTCACATAAAATGCGCTCCTTCCTTACAATGCTTGGAATTATTATTGGAATCGCCTCAATCATTTCAATTGTATCTACTATTCGAGGAACAAATGAACAGATTAAGGAAAATCTTATCGGTGCAGGAAACAATAATGTAGATGTCAAATTATCCAAGGGGGATAGTGAGTATTATATGGAGCAGGGAAATCCAGATGGTGTAAAGGTCGTAACAGATGAAATAAAAAAAGAAATTAGAAAAATTGAAGGTGTTGTCAGTGCGACTTTTTACAATAAAAGAAACTGGACAGAAGGAATCAATTATCAAAATGTTTCTTTAGAAAATGGATCTATTTATGGAGTAGATACGGATTTTTTAAGAACAAAAGGTTATGTACTCCAGACAGGAAGATCCTTTACTGAGCAAGATTATCAGAAGTTTTCAAAAGTTGTTCTATTAGATGATATAGCTGTACAGACCTTGTTCCCTGGTGAAGATGAAATAGGAAAAATCATAGAAATCAAGGGAGAACCATTTACGGTTATAGGAACAATCAGAAAGTCTGATGCGTTTGAACCAGTTATCAACAGTATGGAAGATTATTATCTGTATAATCAAAATTCAAATGGCATGGTGCTTATTCCAAAAGCAGTATGGCCGATCATATATAATTATGATGAACCATGTGACGTCAGTGTAATGGCAGAGAGTACAGATATCATGAGTACAATCGGAAAAAAAGTTGAAGATATCATGAATACATTAATTATTTCTACTCCAGGGAAGGAAGAAGGCGAATCAGACAACAGTATTTCCTATCGGGCAGCAGATCTTCTTAAAACAGTTAAGAATCTTCAGAAAGTCAGCGAAAATACAAATAAACAACTTTTGTGGATTGCAAGCATTTCGTTGTTAGTTGGCGGTATAGGAGTTATGAATATCATGCTTGTATCAGTAACAGAACGTACAAGAGAAATCGGACTAAAAAAAGCAATTGGTGCTCGTAAGAAAAAAATACTCTGGCAATTTCTAACAGAAGCAGCGGTACTTACAAGTGTTGGAGGAATCTTAGGAGTGATTGTTGGAATTATCATGTCACAGATTATTGCAAAAATGTCTCAGACACCAGTGGCGATCAGTATACCGGCAAGTATTCTGTCGGTTGTATTTTCAATGGTAATTGGAATTATATTTGGACTTCTTCCATCTATAAAAGCAGCAAATTTAAATCCAATAGATGCATTACGATATGAATAATAAATAAAAAATGTGGAAAGAAGTTTTTATATAAACTCTTTCCACATTTTAATTTACGTTATTTTAAAGCAAGTTTTTTAATCTGCTGTAATCCTTTTGAAACAGCAGGAATTGAAATGATAATAATTGTAATAAGTGCTTCAATTACAAGATAACTGTAGTTGTATACGATAGGGTAGATACTTTTTAATGCAACAGGGAAATTATCCGGCATGTATTCCATCCAGTATAAATATCCGCCAATTGTATGAAAAACCCCTCGTGCAAATACAGCTGCAATGTATCCTTTTAAGAGCCCATGATTTTGCTTTGCGAAGAATCCTGCAATACCCAATGCAGCAAATGCAAAAATATAATCACATCCTACCTGGAAGAAAGAAAGTACGTATGGTCCCTGTATAAATTGGAGAATACCGTATGCAAGACCAACAAGTATACCAGTTCCTACGCCGTACCAGTTTGCGACAAGTACAATGAACAGCATACTGCACAATGTAACGCTTCCACCCCAAGGCAGCTCATACAATTTGATGTACGATGTGATAAATGCAAGAGCCATAGCCATGGCACAAAAAACAAGTTGATGTGTTGTTATCTTCCCCTTTTCAGAATGTTTTGATGCAAAAATGATAGCAAGCACAAAAAGAATAACACCTGCAATGATTGTAATTGCATATCCGGCAGTTGTAAGTCCACCGTCTGCGTTAACTAGTAAATCAAACATAAAAAAACCTCCTTATTTTTGGACAAAAACAAGGGGGTATATATGTATAAGCAAATACAAGTATTAACAGCACCTACGCTGGCATGATCCAGATCAGGTTATGGGTCGAAGTTAACAACTTCCTCTCAGCCTGTTAAACAGACTCCCCTTGTTATCATCTTTTATATAATTCATTAAACCACAGTATACTGCACAATAAACGAAATGTCAATCAAAGGGAAAGAACACGTTTCATGTCGTCTGGAAGTGGAGCGGTGAAATCCATATGTTTTCCTGTAATGGGATGAACAAAAGAAAGATGACAAGAGTGAAGGGCCTGTCTGTTTATAAATTCCATATCAGGATTATAGAGATAATCTCCAATCAGAGGAAATCCAATATACTTTAAGTGAATACGTATCTGGTGAGTGCGACCAGTTTCTAGTTGTAAACGGACAAGCGTATGTCCGTTTGCGTATAATTCAGTATAATAATGGGTTATAGCTGTTTGTCCATTTTTAAAGTCGACATATCGTTCAATTATTGAGCCTGGTTTACGAGAAAGAGGGGCACAGATCGTACCACTTTCAGGTTTTAATTTACCGCGGACGATAGCAGAATATTCTCTTTTTATTTCATGATTTTTTGTCATAGTTGAAAGAAGATTGGAACTAAGCATATGTTTTGCAATTACTGTTAGCCCAGAAGTATCTCGATCAAGTCTATTTGTACAGCGAAAGATAAAAGGAAGCTCTTTCTTCTTATAATAATAGGCAAGTGCGTTGGCAAGAGAATTTGTATAATTGTCCATGGAAGGATGAATTGGCATGCCTGCAGATTTGTTGATCACAATCAGATCTTCATCTTCATAAATAATATCGATAGGCATATCGACAGGTGGGATTAATTTTGAACTTTCATTTTCTTGTATATGTATGACCAACTGATCTCCGGTATGAAGCTTTTCGTTTAAATGAAGCCATATTCCATTTACAAGAATGCTGCTAGGCATTTTCTTGAGTTCTACAAGATTTTGTCTGGAGTATCCTTTCCTTCTAAGAAATTGCTCAATGCGAATATCATTATCTTGAGCGGTAATGTTATATATTAAACGTCTGTCCATGATGAGTCCTTCTAAAATAAATTCTGGAATCTGAAAGATACCAGTTCTTTTATATAATATCAGTCGTAAAAATGAAAAACAATAACATTTTACATTATATAATAGGAAGAAACTCAATGTGCAAAAGAATAAGCTTGAAAAATAGAAAAATATTTGTTATCATGGAAGAGATTTTTAAAAGAGTAAACTAAATGGGGGTAGATGGGTAACTGGTGTGCCTCCTGGTCTTCAAAACCAGTGTGGGGCGTTTATTCGTCCCGGGTGGGTTCGATTCCCACATGCCTCCGCCAGAAAAATCTTTTCCTATCATGTAGGAGATTAAAATAGTAAACCGATTGCTGTGTTAAACAGAGAAATCGGTTATTTTTATAGCGGATATATTGTATTGAAAAAAATACAAAAAAATATTAAAACCACTTGAAAAATAAAAAGACATCGGCTATAATAAGAGAGCTGTGGCATGATAGCTATGAAGCGTGAGGTTGCTGCCAATGCAAAAGCATATGGTAGGTTTTCCGTGGAGCGAATGTCAAGTTAGGAAACTGGCGACAAGTCACTGTACGAATCACAACTGATTACTGTTTATCAATGATAAAAGTATGAAACAACGTGTGAGTTTCTCACGACACACACGGGAGAGTGTACAGTCACCGCTTGTCGTACTGAGCAAAAGTACGAAAAGGAGGCGACTTTTTTTATGGCAAGTCAAGTAATGAGAATCACATTAAAAGCATATGATCACCAGTTGGTAGATGCATCTGCAAAAAAAATTATCGAAACTGTAAAGAAGAACGGAACACAAGTGAGTGGTCCAGTACCACTTCCAACAAAGAAGGAAGTAGTTACAATCCTTAGAGCTGTACACAAATACAAAGACTCTAGAGAGCAGTTCGAACAGAGAACTCATAAGAGACTCATCGATATCGTAACACCAACACAGAAAACTGTTGATGCATTATCAAGATTAGAAATGCCAGCTGGTGTATTCATCGATATCAAAATGAAAAACAAATAAGAAACAGTATTCCTATAATTTAGGATGAGCACAAAAGTGCTCCGCTGTAAATCACAGGAGGTAATTATAATGAAGAAAGCTATTTTAGCTACAAAAGTCGGAATGACACAGATCTTCAACGAAGACGGAGTTTTAACTCCAGTAACTGTTCTTCAGGCTGGACCATGTGTAGTAACACAGGTTAAAACAGTTGAGAATGACGGTTACAGCGCAGTTCAGGTAGGTTTTGTTGACAAGAATTCAAAAATTGTTACAAAAGACAAGAACGGCAAAAAAGAAATCGCACACAGAAACGGTCTTACAAAAGCTGAGCAGGGACACTTTGCAAAAGCTGGAGTTTCTGGAAAGAGATATGTAAAAGAATTCAAATTAGAAAACGCTGAGGAATATACACTTGCTCAGGAAATTAAAGCTGATATCTTTGAAGCTGGAGACAAAATCGATGCTACAGCAATTTCAAAAGGTAAAGGTTTCCAGGGCGCTATCAAACGTCACAATCAGAGCAGAGGACCTATGACTCACGGTTCTAAGTTCCATCGTCATGCTGGTTCCAACGGTTCAGCATCTGACCCAAGTAAAGTATTCAAAGGCAAAAAGATGCCTGGCCAGATGGGTAACAAGAAGATTACAGTTCAGAATCTTGAAATTGTTAGAGTTGATGCAGAAAACAATCTGCTCTTAGTAAAAGGATCAGTTCCAGGACCTAAGAAATGCCTTGTAACAATCAAAGAAACTGTAAAGGCT
>JAHHTM010000125.1 GCA_020024675.1 Muricomes sp. | reverse complement strand
GTACGAATTTAGCCGACATTCGGTAATTGGAAACTCCAACCGTTGCTTAATGTCAGGCGATTTAATAAAATTATATGGAGGAAATTAAAATGATTTCAAAAGAGCAGAAACAGGCTATTATTGCAGAGTACGGTAGATGTGAGGGAGATACAGGATCTCCAGAAGTACAGGTTGCTATTCTTACAGCAAGAATCAACGATCTTAAAGATCATTTCCAAGCTAATCCAAAGGATCACCATTCAAGAAGAGGCCTTCTTAAAATGGTAGGACAGAGAAGAGGATTACTTGCATACCTTAAGAAAACAGATATCGAAAGATACCGTTCTCTTATCGAAAGACTTGGATTAAGAAAATAATACAAGAATCAAAGAGTTCCAAAATGTTTTTGGAGCTCTTTTTTTCTTGCTATCATGATTTTACTATGTTATAATAATAGGGATTGTGGACAGAAAATGAATCGAATCCGAGACCACTGAAAAGTATATCATCATGCCTGGTGTGTTTTTCAGTAGTTTCGGAGTTATCTGACACAGAAAAGAGAATGATAAGTAAAGGAGAACAATATGTTTAAACAGTTTGAAATGGAACTTGCTGGCAGAACACTTCG
This sequence comes from Muricomes sp., assembly GCA_020024675.1. GTDB lineage: Bacteria > Bacillota > Clostridia > Lachnospirales > Lachnospiraceae > JAHHTM01. The sequence continues at coordinate 4,452 of JAHHTM010000125.1, read as the reverse complement.
CGTTGATGTTGACAGAGTGGCTAAGCAGGCAAATGGTGCAGTTTTAATGCATTATGGTGATACAACAGTACTTTGTACGGCAACAGCATCTGAAAAGCCAAGAGAAGGAATTGATTTCTTCCCACTTAGTGTGGAATATAATGAGAGATTATATTCTGTTGGTAAGATTCCGGGAGGATTTAATAAAAGAGAAGGAAAGGCTTCTGAGAATGCTGTCCTTACATGTCGTGTTATTGACAGACCTATGAGACCACTTTTTCCGAAAGATTATAGAAATGATGTAACATTAGAAAATCTTGTTATGTCTGTAGACCAGGATTGCAGCCCAGAACTTACTGCAATGTTAGGAGCAGCATTAGCTACAAGCATTTCTGACATTCCATTTGATGGACCGATTTCTACTACACAGGTAGGACTTGTAGATGGTGAATTTGTATTCAATCCAACAGCAGCTCAGAAGGCAGTTTCAGATCTTGCATTGACAGTTGCTTCTACAAAGGAAAAAGTTATTATGATTGAAGCTGGAGCAAATGAGGTTCCAGAAGCGCAGATGATAGAAGCAATCTTTGCAGCTCATGAACTCAACCAGAAAGTGATCGCATTTTTTGATACAATTGTTGCAGAGTGCGGAAAAGAAAAACATGCATATGAAAGTTGTGCAGTACCGGAAGAGCTTTTTGCGGCAATCAAAGAAGTAGTTCCACCTGCACAGATGGAAGAGGCTGTATTTACAGATGAGAAACAGGTAAGAGAAGAGAATATTCGTCAGATCACAGAAAAATTAGAAGAAGCGTTTGCAGAGAATGAAGAATGGCTTGCTCTTCTTTCAGAAGCAGTTTATCAGTATCAGAAAAAGACTGTAAGAAAGATGATCTTAAAAGACCACAAACGTCCAGATGGTCGTGCAATTGATCAGATTCGTCCACTTGCGGCAGAAGTTGATCTTATTCCTAGAGTACATGGATCTGCTATGTTTACACGTGGACAGACTCAGATTTGTACTGTTACAACACTTGCACCACTTTCTGAAGCTCAGAGAATTGATGGTCTTGATGAAGCAGAAACTTCAAAGAGATATATGCATCACTACAACTTCCCATCATATTCGGTAGGTGAAACAAAACCTTCAAGAGGACCTGGACGTCGCGAGATCGGACATGGAGCGCTTGCAGAACGAGCACTTGTACCAGTTCTTCCAAGTGAATCAGAGTTTCCATATGCAATCCGTACAGTATCAGAGACATTTGAGTCAAATGGAAGTACATCCCAGGCAAGTATCTGTGCTTCAAGTATGTCACTTATGACAGCTGGTGTTCCGATTAAATCTGCTGTAGCAGGCATTTCAGCAGGTCTTGTGACAGGAGATACAGATGATGATTATCTTGTTCTTACAGATATACAGGGACTTGAAGATTTCTTTGGAGACATGGACTTCAAAGTAGCAGGTACACACAAAGGTATTACAGCTATTCAGATGGATATTAAGATTCATGGTCTTACACGACCAATCATTGAAGAAGCAATTGCGGCTACAAAGAAAGCAAGAACATATATTCTTGATGAAGTAATGAGTAAAGCAATTGCACAGCCAAGGGAAGAAGTTGGAGAATATGCTCCAAAGATCATTCAGATGCAGATTGACCCACAGAAGATTGGAGATGTTGTTGGACAGAGAGGCAAGACGATCAATGCTATTATCGAACAGACAGGGGTTAAGATCGATATCACAGATGATGGTGCTGTTTCTATCTGCGGTACAGATAAAAAAGACATGGAATCAGCAGCTAAGATGATTGCTACAATCACTACTGATTTTGAAGCAGGCCAGATTTTTGAGGGTAAAGTAATCAGCATCAAAGAATTCGGAGCATTTGTAGAATTTGCACCAGGAAAAGAGGGAATGGTACACATTTCTAAAGTTTCTAAACAGAGAATTGAAAAAGTCGAAGATGTATTAAATATTGGGGATGAAGTGAAAGTTGTCTGCTTAGGAAAAGATAAAATGGGACGTTTTAGTTTCAGTATCAGAGACGTTGCAGAGTAAAATAAAAAATTTTATAAGCATACAAAGGCACAGGACACGACAGATATGTCGTTGCCCTGTGTTTTTTTGTTTTTCTTTTTCTAGTTATAATTTTACATAAGCTACATATATATTGTTTAAAGAGGTGGACAAGATGAAAATAAATCAGAAAAAAGAGCAGGTTTTAAAAATACTTGCAAAAAATGTAAGGTTACTCATAGAAAAAGAAAAATATGATTTTGATAAAGTGCAGGAAATTCATTTAAGGATTGGAAGAGAATTGTATGTTGTGTATGATAACAAAGAAAGATTTTTAAAAGAATGCGGGGAATGTCATATTGTAACAAAAGAAGAAGTGCGAGAAACGATGGAATATATAAGTCAATATTCTATATATGCATATGAACAGCAGATCAGCAACGGATTTATAACTGTGGAAGGAGGACACAGAGCAGGGGTTTCCGGGAAAGTAGTACAGACATGCGGACAAATAAAAACGATTCAATATGTTTCTTCTATAAACATCCGTGTTGCTCATGAAGTAAAGGGATGTGCGGATAAGATTTTTCCATATGTGATTCAAAATGGATCATTTCTTCATACTCTTGTTATTTCCCCTCCAGGGTGTGGAAAAACCACATTGATCAGAGATATGATCAGACAGATATCGGATGGTAATCAATATATAAAAGGTTGTACGGTGGGGGTAGCAGATGAACGATCTGAACTTGGGGCATGTTATCAAGGAAGACCGCAAAATGATTTGGGGCTGCGAACAGATATTCTTGATTGCTGTCCGAAAGCAGAAGGAGTCTTACTGTTAATTCGTTCCATGTCACCGAAGGTTATTGCTGTAGATGAAATCGGTACTGAGGATGATTTAAAAAGTTTAGGATATGCTCTTACTTGCGGATGCAGACTCCTAGCAAGTGTTCATGGAAGAAATCTTGAAGAAGTGAAGAATAAGCCGTTATTTGAAAAAATTATTAGAAATCGATATTTTGACCGATATATAGTTCTCTCAGGTGAAGTTAAGCCTGGGATGGTTAAAGAAATTTATGATAAAAGGGGAGCTATATTATGCAGAGAATTATAGGAAGTGTGCTTATTATATCTGCGACAACTATGGCGGGAATAATGTATGGAAATAATCTGAAAGAATATGTAAAAAAATTATTGGATATCCGGCAGATTTTGCAGATGATACAAGGAGAGATGTCTTATACAACAGCGCCTCTTGGTAATATTTTTTATGATTTATCTAGAAAAGTAAGAGAACCCTATAAAAGTTGGCTCAAATCGATTTCAAACGAAACGGAAAAAAGAGAAGAAGATAGGTTTGAAAAAATATGGAGCAAGTGTACGGATCGATATCTTCAAACACTTTATTTAAAAAAAGAACATTATTTAAAGATTAAAGAGTATGGGATTTATCTTGGGCAAATGGATAAAACTTCTTTTGAGAAAACAAGTAATACTTATATGGAGCAAATGGATTATGAAATCCAAAAATTACGTGGAGAAATAGATGCGAAAAGAAAAATTGGAAACTGCATCGGAGTGATGAGTGGAATATTTATCGTGGTAATATTGCTGTAAAAACATGGGAGGGATTATGACAATCAACCTTATTTTTAAAATTGCGGCTGTTGGAATACTTGTCTCTATTTTGAGTCAGGTTTTAAAACACAGTGGGAGGGAAGAACAGGCATTTCTTACCAGCTTTGCAGGATTGATTTTGGTTTTGTCCTGGGTTCTTCCACATATCTATGAATTGTTTAATTCCATTAAACAACTTTTTGAGTTGTAGACAGGAGGTGCCGGATGAGTATTCTTAAGATCGGGATTATAGGAGTTATTGGTGCATTAATATCACTCCAATTAAAAAATGGAAGATCAGAGTATGGTATTTACATCAGTATAGCAATTAGTATTTTGATTTTTTTCTCAATTATAGACAAACTTGAAATATTCATAAGAACAATAGAACGAATAAATGATTTTCTTATGGTTGATTCGTCATACATAAAAACAATGCTTAAAATGGTTGGAATAACATACATTTCGGAGTTTTCATCCGGAATCTGTAAGGATGCAGGTTATCAGACGATTGCTTTGCAGATTGAATTATTTGGAAAATTGACAATACTTGCACTGGGTATGCCAGTTCTTTTGGCTTTACTAGAAACAATTCGGGAGTTTCTTGCATGAAGAAAAAATTGGGATATAGATTTTTAAAGGTATACATCATATTTTTTACACTTATGATTTTTTTGCTTCGTTCTCAAAATGTATATGCGCTGGAAAAAGAGAAAGAAGACTTCCTCCAGCATCGTTGCTTACCAGTACGAAGAGCTTGCCGTTTTCCACGTTTGGTGTAAACGGCTGTCTGCGCCATCCGGCAACAGGCTTAACCGTGGCAGTGTGTG
>JAHHTM010000124.1 GCA_020024675.1 Muricomes sp. | reverse complement strand
ATGTTGGCTTTACCAGCCAAATATATGATGCGGCCTTTAGTTTTAAGTGTCTGTTCTGGTGAGCCACCACAGCGTTTTACATAGGTTGCCCTACGGGCAACCGGCCGATAAATAAGATGATTGAAAATTTTAGGTTCTTCTTTCATAACTTCTATAAGTTCATCTGTAATTTCCTCAGGATAACAATATAAAATACGTATCCAATAGATTCCTTCTATCTTGCACAGTTCTTTTAGAAGTTTATGAAGACTCTTTTCACCATATAAATCTTTTCCATATAGTGTAGTCTCCTGTGCTACAAGAATCAGTTCTTTTACGCCCTGACCAGCAAGATACTGTGCTTCTTTTATCAGTTGCTCCATAGGAACGCTTCTGAAATTACCTCTGATTTTTGGTATAATACAGTACGTACAGTGTTTATCACAACCTTCTGCAATCTTAAGATATGCAAAATGTCCACCTGTCGTAATAAGACGTTCCTCTTTTACTTCTGGCAACGCGTTAAGATCTGTCATGACAACATGACCGTTTCCTCTTAATGCATCTTCCACTGTTTCTACGATTTTATCATAAGATGTAGTTCCTATTACTGCATCTACCTCTGGTATTTCATCTATGATTTCCTGACGATATCTTTGTGCAAGACAGCCTGTGACAATTAATGCTTTTAATTTTCCCGTTTTTTTATACTCTGCCATATCCAGTATGGTTTGGATACTCTCTTCTTTTGCATCCTGAATAAAACAACAGGAATTAATAACAATAATATCTGCCTTTGTCTCATCGTCAGTCATCGACCATCCTCTTTTTGCAAGCAAGCCGAGCATTTTTTCTGTATCGACAAGATTTTTGTCACAACCAAGTGAAATAAATAATATCTTCATATATTCTCCCAAAAATTAAGGCAGACTTCCCGTTTTAAGGTCATATCTGCCATCCTTTCTTTCCTATTCTTCTGAATCGTCTGCCACGATCTTAAGTTTGCCCTGATTCAATTCATCAATGGCAATAGAAAGTGATTTCTGTCCTTCTTTCGTTTCTACGAGGGGTTCCGCATGATCAATAAGCTGTCTTGCTCTTTTTGCTGTAGCCATGATAATAGAATAACGACTATTAACAACTTTTGTAGCGCCCTCCTCCGCATCTTGATTAACAACTTCCATTAATTCTGTGTAAGATGGATGTAACATATCTTATTATTCTCCTTTCAACTCTTTTTTAATTTTTTCAATAAAATCAGCATTGTGTGAGCATGCTCGATGTTCGCATCTTATAATCCTATGCATCTCTTCTACGCATTTATCAAGCTCATCATTGATGACAAGATAATCATACTTGTCCATCACTTCTGATTCTTCTGCTGCACGAGCCATTCTTGACTCAATCACTTCCATAGTCTCTGTTCCACGACCTACAAGACGCTCTTTTAACTCTTTAGCATTTGGAGGTGTTACAAACAAAAGAAGCGTATCCGGATATTTCTCTTTTACTTTAAGAGCTCCTTGTATCTCGATTTCTAAAATAACGTCTTTTCCTTCTGCTAAATGCTTTTCAACATAATCCTTTGGAGTACCATAGTAATTCTCCACATATTTAGCATACTCTATCAACTCATCTTTCGCAATCATTTTTTCAAATTCTTCTTTTGTCTTGAAGAAATATTCTCGTCCATTTTCCTCTCCCTCTCGTGGCTGACGAGTCGTTGCTGATACAGAAAGTGCATAATCTTCTGAATGTTTTCTTATTAGTTCCTTCATGATCGTTCCCTTACCTGCACCTGAGAACCCAGATACAACGATCAAAATTCCTCTTTCTCTCATCTTTTCTTCCTTCTATTCTATATTCTGAATTTGTTCTCGTACTTTTTCTATTTCTGTCTTTAATCCAATCGCACAGTCAGATACTTTTATATCATTTGCTTTTGATAGAATCGTATTTGCTTCCCTGTTCATTTCCTGCGCTATAAAATCAAGTTTACGCCCGATTCCATCCTTTTCCTCTAATGTGTTGCGCATATGTGTAATATGACTTCTAAGACGAACCACTTCTTCATCTGTGCATATTTTATCTGCAAATAAAATCACTTCTGCCGCCATACGATTTTCATCAATTTGTGTATCACTTAAAACCTCTGCGACTTTCTCTTCTAGTTTTGCTCGATATTCCGCAACGATTTCCGGAGATCTTTTTTCTATATAAGTGATCAACTCTTCCATTCCAGTAAGTTTATCAAGAATATCTCGTTTTAAATGTTCTCCTTCTGTAGCACGAGTAGATGAAAACTGTGAAAAAGCCCCTTCAAGCGCTTCTTTTAACCCATTCCAAAGTTCTTCTTCATCTTCTGTGTTTTCTCCCATAGTAAGAACTTCCGGAAGACGTGCAACTGTAGATACCCGGATATCATTATCAAGTCCAAACTCCTTTTGAATTTGTTCAAAATATTTTACATACTCTGAGGCGAGCGCAGAATTATATTTTAATGACACTTCTCCATCCGAAGTATTTTCATAGGTAATAAATATGTCTACCTTACCTCTGCTTGCATACTGTTTTAGCAGATTACGAATAGATGTTTCGAAAAAATTAAACTTCTTTGGCATACGGATGTTTACATCTAAATACCTATGGTTCACACTTTTTAACTCCACGGTAAATTTTCTGGAATCCTTTTGAATCTCGCATCTGCCAAAGCCTGTCATACTCTTAATCATAGCTGTTCATCCCTCTGTTATTTATTATGTTTCTTAAGCATTATGAATGATTATAACTCGATTTCAGCTTGTCGGTCAACCTTTTGTTTTAGAATAATTTAATACTCCTCCCACTTCCACCACTGTATATTCTGTGATACAATGGATTAGCATTTTTAAACATACACGAAAGGAAGAATTTATTATGGCTTTTGATGGAATTACCGTGGCCAGTCTGGCCCATGAATTTAAAGAACAGTTGTTAAATGGAAGAATTGCAAAGATTGCACAACCTGAAAATGATGAACTGCTCCTTACCATAAAAACACCGGCAGGACAAAAAAGGCTCTGCATCTCTGCCAGTGCCTCTCTTCCATTAATATATCTTACTGATACAAACAAACCTAGTCCTATGACCGCTCCTAATTTCTGTATGCTTCTTCGAAAGCACATCAGTAACGGAAGGATCGTAGACATTTTTCAGCCGGGACTTGAAAGAATTATTCATTTTACGATCGAGCATCTTGATGAACTTGGGGATCTTTGTCGAAAAGAACTTATTGTAGAAATCATGGGAAAACACAGTAATATTATTTTTTGTAATGAAAATGGCATGATCATTGACAGTATCAAGCACGTTTCTGCTCAAATGAGTTCTGTACGTGAAGTATTACCAGGGCGCAAATATTTTATTCCAGATACTATGAACAAAACTAATCCACTGATTGCTACGGAAGAGGAATTTATCCGTTTGGTAACCGAAAAACCTTGTGATATAGCTAAAGCGCTTTATACAAGTTTTACAGGGATAAGTCCTGTCGTAGCACAGGAGATTTGTTTTCTTGCTTCTGTAGACTCTTCTATTCCAGGGAAAGAACTTTCGGAAGATATTTTAAAACATCTTTATAATCAGTTTTCTCTTTTCCTGTCTTCTATAACAGAAGCAGATTTTCAACCTGGTATTTATTATGCTGGAAAAGAGCCAAAAGAATTTTCAGCACTTCCAATGACTCATTTTACCAATTACACTTTCGAAAAGATCGATCAGATGTCGCAGGTACTGGACCTTTACTATTCTTCTAAAAATACACTTACCCGAATCCGTCAAAAATCTGCCGATCTGCGTCATATCGTACAGACAGCGCTAGAACGAAGCCGGAAAAAATATAATCTTCAGATACGGCAGCTTAAGGACACGGATGGAAGAGAAAAATACAAAGTATATGGAGAATTGATCCATACCTATGGATATAATCTTGCAGAGGGTGCAAAAAGTTTTGAGGCGTTAAACTATTATACTAATGAAATAGTAACGATTCCTCTTGATAACACAAAAACACCTTTTGATAATGCAAAACGTTATTTTGACAAGTACAATAAGCAGAAAAGAACTTTTGAAGCTTTATCCAAACTTGTAGAAGAAACAAAAGAAGATATTTCATATCTGGAATCTATCGCAACTTCTCTGGATATTGCTCTTACAGAAGATGACTTAGCCCAGATCAAAGAAGAACTTATTCAATCTGGTTACATGCGAAGAAAATTCACAAAAAAGAAAACAAAAATATCAAATAAACCACTTCACTATATTTCCAGTGATGGTTTTCATATGTATGTAGGGAAAAACAATCTTCAAAATGACGAGCTTACATTCCATTTTGCAACTGGTAATGATTGGTGGTTTCATGCTAAAAACACGCCTGGTTCTCATGTCATCGTAAAAACAGAAGGAGCAGAACTTCCTGATCGTACCTTTGAAGAAGCCGGAAAGCTTGCTGCTTACTACTCAAAAGCACGCGGAAGCGAAAAAGTCGAAATAGATTATATAGAAAAGAAACATGTCAAAAAACCAAATGGCGCAAAACCAGGTTTTGTAGTCTATTATACGAACTACTCTTTGATCATCGACAGTGATATTACTGGTATTAATGAGATTTAGAAGATATTCTTATTTTTGTATGATTTTAATGTTGAAAAAGAGCGTTTTTTAGTATATCATTATCTAGGAGAATTTTGACTAGTAATCAATTTAATATGAAATATATGCCAATTTTGGCATACAAGGAGGTTGTTTATGAGACATTTAATGAGCCCACTAGATTTATCAGTGGAGGAACTGGACGAAATCTTACGTCTTGCACAGGACATCGAAGCACATCCTGCTAAATATGCACATGCATGTGAAGGCAAAACACTTGCCACATTATTTTATGAGCCAAGTACACGTACTAGATTAAGCCACGAAGCAGCTATGCTTAAACTTGGTGGAAACATCATGGGATTTTCTTCTGCAAATTCCAGTTCAGCAGCAAAGGGCGAAACCGTTTCTGATACAATCCGTACTGTTTCTTGTTACGCTGACATCTGTGC
>JAHHTM010000123.1 GCA_020024675.1 Muricomes sp. | reverse complement strand
TTCATCTAAATGAGACAACTTGATAATATCTTCACCCAGTTGTATCATACGCTGTGCTTCTGTATAAATCTGTTTGGAAAATTTTAAAATAGCTTCTTGTTTTACAATCCCATTTGACATAAGTTCTGCACATCCGGAAATAGTATGTAGTGGTGTCTTTAATTCGTGAGAAACATTCGCTGTAAATTCACGACGCATTTGTTCTGCTTTTTCTTTTTCCGTCACATCCAGCATAAGAAGAATCGTGCCTGACACTTGCTCTTGTGATATCACTGGACTTGCATCAAGTTGATATTTCTTCTCTCCAAGATTCAAAACCATTTCTGCATGTTTTCCACTTGCTGCTGTTGAAATCAAAGACTGTAGCTCCAGATTACGATTCACTGACAAAATTTCTTTTCCTCTACACGACTTATTTATTCCAAACACCTGCCTCGCTGCCGGATTCATACTTAAAATATTTTGTTTTTTATTTAGTAACACAATTCCTTCCGTCATTCCATTTGTCATTACTTCAAATTCTTTTGCTTTCTGATATAATTCATGTCTTTGTTTTCGAATTTGACATTGTTGTTCATCTATACGACGAAGCAATGGTGCAACTTCATCATAACCATCATTTTTTAATGGCTCATCTAAATTTAGTTCATTTAAAGGTTTAACAATCTTTTTTGATAATCTAGATGCAAAAATCAAGGACAATACAAGAGCCACTGCAAATATAATGCAAATTGGCTGTATCATACCAAGAAGTAACGTTAATATGGTATTTTGTGCAATAGAAAGCCTTAATATGGTACCATCTTCCAACTGTACTGCATAATAAAGGGATCGTTCCATCAATGTTGCAGAATATCTGGAACTTTCTCCACTTCCTACTTTAAACGCCTGTTTAATTTCTTTACGTTCTAAATGATTTTCCATTTCACTTGAATCAGATATACTGTCAAAAAGTACCGTACCATCTCTATTGACCCATGTAATACGAAAATCTTTTCCAATTTCCAGTCCTTCAAAATATGCAATTCCTTCATCTGATACTCCCTGAGCGGCAAGCTCTGCCTGCATTTGAAGCTGCTCACGCTGTACATCAGAAAAATAACTGTAAAGTACACCCATAAACAATACTCCAGATGCCAGAAAAACACTAATTGCTACCAGACAAATCGAACGGAAAATACGTTTTGTCATAACCTGGCCCCCATTCTATACCCGACACCACGAACCGTTTCAATATAGTTAGCAAACTCTCCTAATTTTGCTCGCAGTGTTCCGATGTGAACATCTACTGTGCGAGTTTCCCCAATATATTCTGTTCCCCAGATGCTTTGCAATAACTGATCTCTTGTAAAAACTCTTCCTTGATTGTTCATAAACATGTAAAGTAATTCATATTCTTTTCGAGTAAGTTCTATATATTCTCCAGCTGCAAAAACAGAATGCTCTTTTGTGTTAAGTTCTAAACTTCCAACACGTAATATTCCGGTATCTTTTGCAGGAAGTGTTCGGCGAAGTACTGCTTTAACACGTGATACCATTTCCATCATTCCAAACGGCTTTGTCAAATAATCATCCGCTCCAAGATCAAGTCCGATGACTTTATCATATTCTGTTCCTTTTGCTGTCGTCATAATTACTGGAATATTCTCCGTAACTTTATTACGTTTTAAACGTTTTAATATAGCTATACCATCTTCTCCCGGTAGCATAATGTCCAACATAATAAGCTGTGGTGTTTCTTTTTTAAGTGTTTCAAAAAACAATTCACCATTAACAAATCCTTTTGCTTCAAACCCGGCTGAATTCAACGTATATATCATTAATTCACGAATTCCGTCATCATCTTCCACACAAAAAACCATATTCTATCACTTCCTCTTAATTTATGTATTTTTATCTTATCCCTAATATCCACCTGCCAGATAATTTAAATTATACTGCTGTAACCTTCCATTTTCAATGTCCGGTGAATTACTTAACCTTTCTTATTGCCTGCAATTGAATAAATAACCCATTCCGCAATATTGCTGGCATGATCTCCTATACGTTCAAAATATTTTGCAATCATAAAAAGATCGAGCGCATACTCCCCTTCTTTTGGATTTTCTGATATCAGACAGATCAGACGCTCCTTCACATGATTAAAATTGTCATCAACCACATCATCATAGGCAATTACCGCTGCTGCCAATGCCGTATCTTTTTTTACGTATGCCTCCACACTATCTGTTACCATTTTCATCGTTGCTTCTGCCATATCGTAGATTTGAACATACTCCTGTACAGTATTCCCCTTTAAAAAAGTAACGATTTCTGCAATGTCCTCAGCCTGATCCCCAATTCTTTCCATATCCGTTACCATCTTCAATGCCGCAGATATCTGCCTTAAATCTCGTGCTACCGGCTGTTGTTGTAAAAGTAATTTTGAACATAAGGATTCTATCTCTCGTTCCATCTGATCGATTTCTGAATCTATTTCCGCCACTTTCTGAATCAATTCCTTCTCGCCACTTTCTAATGCTTTTGAAACCAAGGAAATCGCTTTTTCACACAAGGCTCCCATTGTAATCAACTCTTTATTCAAAAATGCCAGCTGTTCGTCAAATCTGCTTCTCATTATCCAAACCTCCCTGTTATATAGTCTTCTGTTCGCTTATCTCTTGGTTGTGAAAATAACATTTCTGTATTTCCATATTCCACTAATTCGCCCATCAAAAAGAATGCTGTCTGGTCCGAAATACGAACAGCCTGCTGCATATTATGCGTCACAATAATGATTGTATATTTTTCTTTCAGCTGAATTGTTAGTTCTTCAATTTTTGAGGTTGAAATCGGATCCAGTGCACTTGTTGGTTCATCCATTAAAAGTACTTCTGGCTCAACTGCCAATGCTCGTGCAATACAAAGTCTTTGCTGTTGTCCTCCAGAAAGTCCCAGTGCGTTCTTTTTCAATCGGTCTTTTACTTCATCCCAGATTGCAGCATCTCGCAAAGAGCGTTCTACAATGTCGTCCAGTTTGATTCGGCTTGTTATGCCGTGAGTTCTAGGACCATATGCTATATTGTCATATATACTCATTGGAAATGGATTTGGTTTCTGGAACACCATTCCAATTTCCTTGCGAAGTATATTCACATCTACTACCGGTGCAAAAATGTTATTCCCATTATAGGTAATCTGCCCTGTAGTTTTTACTCCCTGCACTAAATCATTCATTCGATTTAATGTTTTTAAAAATGTGGATTTTCCACAACCAGATGGTCCAATAAGTGCTGTAATACTTTTTTCTGGGATATTCATATTGATATTATGCAGTGCCTGTGAAGCTCCATACCACAAACACAACTCTTTTACTGTAATGATATCTCTCATACACTTCTCCTTTTCTTAAAATATTTTCCAGCCAATACTGCCAGTAAATTTATAAATAGTGTTAATAACAGCAAGATTGCAGCAATACCAAATGCCACGCCAAATTCTCCTTGCTCTTTCGCATACACATACAATGCAACTGTCAAAGAGGCTCCTGCACTACCAAGTCCATCAATAAAATTATGAAGTGAATGTGCAAACCCCGCTGTAAAAAGCAATGCTGCTGATTCACCAAGTATACGTCCAACTGTCAGAATACATCCGGTTATAATTCCATCTACACATCCCGGTAATACCACAGTACGAATGACTCTCCATTTTCCTGCTCCTAGGCCAAAAGCTCCTTCTCTGTAACTTTGTGGAACTGTTTTTAAGCTTTCTTGTGTAGTGCGCATGATCGTTGGAAGGTTCATAATGACCAAAGTCCATGCTCCTGCCAATAGGGAAGTCTGCATATTCAAAAACTGACAAAAAAACAACATTCCTACAAGTCCATATATGATAGATGGAATCCCGGAAAGCGTTTCAGCAGCATATTCAATCACAGCAACTAATTTTTTGTTTTGTGCATACTCTGTCAGATAAATAGCCGCTCCTACACCAAGTGGAATAACAAAAAACAGCGTAGCAAGTATGAGATATACAGTATTCAAGATATCAGGTAAAATTCCAATGCTTCCTGATAAGTAACTTGGCTTTGTTGATAGCAAGTCCCATGTGATATTCGGAATTCCTTTCATAAGCACATATAGCATCAAAAACACGACTAATCCACACGTCAAGACCACTGATAAAACCATGAGCGTTTTCATTAAATGCGTATACGCCCTCCTTCTTTTGGGAATTTTACTTTTCAGCATTTCTATTCTTCCTCCTTGCTGTGTTTTAAAAAGAAATTCAAGGTTGCATTGATCAGCATAATAAATAAAAACAATACAAGAGCAATCGAGAACAGTGCCTGTTGCTGTAACCCACTAGAATATGACATTTCACTTGCTACTGCTGTAGTCAGAAATCGGACACTTTGAAACAATGAAGGCATATTAGGAACATTTCCAGATACCATCATGACTGCCATTGCTTCTCCAATAGCCCTTCCCACCCCAAGTACAATAGCCGCTGCAATTCCACTTTTTGCAGCCGGAACAGAAACTTTGAAATACGTTTCTATAGGAGTAGCTCCTAAAGCTAATGAAGCATCTTCATACTCCTTTGGTACTGCCTCTAATGCTGTAATTGACACACTTATAATTGATGGAAGGATCATAATAGCTAATACAATAATTGCCGCCAGTAAGCTTGACCCATCCGGTAATTGAAACAAGTCCCGAATTGCCGGAACTAAGATCAACATACCAACCAATCCATAAACTACCGAAGGAATTCCTGCCAGCAAATTTACAGCAGTCGTCAGTATATTTTTTACACCTGGCTTTGCAATCTTAGCAAGATATACCGCTGTCAAAAAACCAATCGGTACTCCTAACAAGATTGCTCCTGCGGTTCCATAAATACTTGTTAATATAAATGGTAAGATTCCAAAAGCCGGGGTTGATGCTGTCGATTGCCATGTTAATCCAAATAAAAATTTTAATACTCCGATTTGACGGATTGCCGGTATTCCTGAAACAATCAAATACATAGTAATCAGAAGAACACACCCTACTGTAACCAATCCGAGAATGAGAAAT
>JAHHTM010000122.1 GCA_020024675.1 Muricomes sp. | reverse complement strand
TTTATATGCAGTATTGCAGAAATGACATTTTACTTCGATGTCTTTTCCATCATCGATCATTGCCTGTATCTCTTTTTTACCCACACTGATGATTGCTTTTTCAATTCTTTCTTTTGAACAATTACATGCAAATTCAGCAGGCATTGTATCTACCACTTTCATATCCAGTCCTTCTAAAACATGCTCCAGCATTTCTTCTGGTGTATGACCATTATCCAGCATAGATGTAACAGACTGAATATTCTTGATGTTATTTTCTAATCTGTCAAGAACCTCATCATCTATGAATGGCATAACTTGTACGATAAATCCACCTGCACATCTAACCGTATTGTCTTTCTCCATAAGTACACCAAGACCAACTGAAGAAGGCACCTGTTCAGATGTGGCAAAATAATATGTAAGATCTTCTGCAATCTCACCCGTTCTTAATATTGTCTGGCCTGAATATGGCTCTTTTAATCCCATATCTTTGATCACATTGATAAAACCAGGTCCTAATGCACCTCCAACATCCAATTTTCCGTTTTTTGCCGGAAGGATCACGTCTGGATTATTCACATAACCTTTTACTTTACCTAAACTATCTGCAGTTACTGTCATGCCACCGATTGGTCCACCACACTGCACTTGAAGTGTAAGTACATCTGTATCATTTTTCATCATGCTTCCCATCATCACACCTGCTGTGAGAAGACGCCCTAAAGCAGCTGTGGCTACCGGACTTGTATTATGACGACTTCTTGCCATTTCTACAAGCTGAGTTGTTGATGCTGCAAATGCACGAATCTGTGTGTCTGCTGCTGTCGCTCTTACAATATAATCTTTCATTAATAATCTCCTTTTCCTGCAACTATATATATTCTTTCACTTTCTTCTTGAGGCTTTTCTTTTGTAAACGCCTCATATGCTGTAATAAAATGTAATCCTGATTTTTCAACTGTCTGTTTTATTTCTTCAAAAAGATACCCTCTTTGCAGATGTGTTTCTTTAAATCTTCGAAATATCTCACCATACTTTTGTGACAACTTTTCGTCTTCTATAAAGATGCTCAGTTCGTATTCATTGATTCTTTCATCTTCATAATAATAATTATCCCAAATATAGCTACATGTATCCTTTACTTCTGCAATCGTCTGGTCTCCTAACACTTCTCTATAAAAATAATCCGTCTTAAAATCGAAAATAAAAACTCCTTCTGGTTCTAGATATTTATTTACTCTTTTAAAAACTTCTTCTAATTCTTCTTCTTCGAGAATATAATTTAAAGAATCACATACGCTGACCACCGCTTTTACAGAGCCATATAATTCCAATTCACGCATATCCTGCATAAGATACAGAATATCATGACCTGACTGCTCTCTTTTGTCCATAGCAATGGCAAGCATATCTTCTGAATTGTCAAGACCGATCATATCAAATCCCTGCTTTGCAAGCATCTCTGTCATAGTACCTGTACCACATCCTAAATCAAGCACTGTTCCTTCTTTTATCTTATATTCCTGTAGAAGATCCTGCAAATAAACATTCCACTCTTCGTAAGGAATATCTTCCATAAACGTATCATATACCGACGCAAAACCTGTATAGGCTTCCATATAAACAGCCTCCTTAATTCTCTTTATTCATATAACTACAATAGTATATCATACGCTCCTTAGCATGCACAACTGTTTCATATTATGAAAACTTTTTTTCTTGACACACTTTGTAAATTGTTTTAAAATAAAAGAAGTGGAAACATTTCGGTAGGTGAGGTTACCACAGGGATTAGGATATTTCCTGAGATTGCTGCCGTAAGAGAGTGGAGACACTTTCGCGCTGGTTAGCAGGCTATGTCGTGAAGGCATAACCTAATGCAATTGATATGCCCTGTGATACTAAAGCTTGAACGGTGGTCTTGTTTTTTTCATGTCACTGTTTAGGCAGTGATTTTTTTATTACCTTAAATTACATAGCTAACTATTTGTTTTACACGTACACAGTATTCAAAAAGAAGAAAAGAGGTGAGGTTATGGACTCTGGTGCCAGTTATCATTCGTGTAGTTTAAAAATATCAGATTCAGATTGGAGTTTTTATTATGATGGACAAAAATATTTTTGTAGATCTACTCTCTCAGCGTCAGTTCCGTGCTGTCAGAAGTATACTCGATGTAATGAACGAAGTAGACATAGCCTCTCTTCTTTCAGACCTTGAAGATAAAGAACTGGCTCTTGCATTCCGCCTGATTCCTAAGAATAAAGCGGCTGATGTATTTGCCAATATGAACTATTCTCTGCAGTCATATCTTGTAGAAATGTTCACTGAAAAAGAATTACGTGAACTTCTGGATGATCTTTACATGGATGATACCATTGATCTTCTGGAAGAACTTCCTGCAAACCTTGTTACTCGTATTCTTGATACAGTAGGTCAGGAAAAACGTAATACAATTAACCAGCTTCTTAACTATCCTGAAGATAGTGCCGGAAGCATCATGACCACAGAGTATGTCGGTCTTCGTCAGGAAATGACTGTGGGAGAAGCCATGTCTCATATTAAAAAGACAGGAATCCATAAAGAGACAATTTATACTTGTTATGTTACTGAAAAGCGTAGACTTCTTGGAATTGTCACTGCCAAAGATCTTATGACTTCTGACGATGAAGCAAAGATCAGCGATCTTATGGCAACTGAAATCATTTCTGTAAGTACTCATATGGATAAAGAAGAAGTAGCAACCACACTTCGCAAATACGATCTTCTTGCAATACCGGTTGTTGACGAAGAAGGTCTTATGGTTGGTATTGTTACATTCGATGATGCCATGGATGTCATGGTAGAAGAAGTAACAGAAGATATGACAAAAATGGCTGCTATGAACCCAAGTGAAGAAAGTTATTTCGAAACTTCTGTATTTAATCATGCAAAGAATCGTATCCCTTGGTTGCTTTTTCTCATGATTTCCGCTACAATCACCGGAATCATTATTTCTAAATATCAGGTTGCTTTTGCTTCTGTACCACAACTTGTTGCATTTATTCCAATGCTTATGGATACAGGTGGAAACTGTGGTTCTCAGAGTGCCACACTGATCATTCGAGGACTTGCACTAGATGAAATTCATTTTAAAAATATCTTTAAAGTAATCTTTAAAGAATTCCGTGTTTCAATTCTTGTTGGTATCGTACTTTCAATTGTGAACGGACTTCGTATTTTTATCATGTATCACGACCCATTGCTTGCACTAACAATTGCAATTTCACTTGCTGCAACTATTATGCTTGCCAAGTTTATTGGTTGTACACTTCCACTTCTTGCAAGTAGAATTCACCTAGACCCTGCTCTTATGGCTGCTCCGCTTATTACAACTCTTGTAGATACATGTTCTATTTGTATTTATTTCAGTCTTGCTACAAAGCTTTTACACCTTGCAGTATAAAAAACAGACTTAAATCTTTGAAAGTGCTGGAAAATTCCAGCGCTTTTTGTTATAATGATTAAGTTGTGCAGCAGTGGTCGAGATGGCTGATGGCATCTGCCTCGAAAGCAGAAGAGCGGAAACGCTCCGGGGGTTCAAATCCCTCCTGCTGCGTTTTAATTATTTTTCAAATAAGTGTTGACAAAACAAACCTTTTTAGATATAATAAACGAGTGTTCGAAAATAATATAGGGGATTGGTCAAATGGTATGATAGGGGTCTCCAAAACCTTTGGTGGGAGTTCGATTCTCTCATCCCCTGCTATTGAAAAGCCTTGGAAACGGCGTAAAATCGCTGTTTTTCAAGGTTTTTATTTTTATCAGAATGCAATAGGTAATCAAAAAGGTAACAAAACATACGTTCGAAACAAGGGGAGGAGGAAATCTTGCACGTATTCTCCTTATAGTGATGCTATTTGAAAAGGATCACTACTTACAAAAAGCGGTGATCCTCATTTTTTATTCTTTGATCTTCCCAGCAGATAATCCACTGATACGTCATAATATTCAGCTAATTTAACTCGTTGTGCTAGAGCGTGTTTGAAAATTGCTGCAAATTAGTCATTTTAACCAAATTAAAACAGAAGCAAGACATATGAATCCTAAATAGGTGAATGCATATTTATCATACCGGGTTGCAATTCTTCGAAATCCTTTTAATTTGAGAAATAATTTCTCAACTAAATGACGTTCCTTATATAGCCACCAGTCACAGTGACGTTCAAATTTTGCATTCTTTTTTGATGGGATTGTTGGTTCTGCACCGTGTGTATAGATATAATCAATCAGCTCCTCGCTATTATATCCACGGTCTGCAAGAACATTACAGCCCTCCAAATGAACATGCTTTAATACGGGGATCGCAAAATTACAATCGTTACGCTGTCCTTCGCTGAGCATCAGGTAGATCGGATAGCCGTAAGAATCCACTACCGCATGTATTTTGGTGCTTGCACCACCTCGGCTGTGTCCGATTTCGCTTGGAGGCCCCCTTTTTTTGCTCCAGCACTATGTTGATGGGCTTGAACGATGGTAGTGTCTATAGATAAATCTCCCAATTCTGCTTCCAGACTTAACACCCGAAAGATATTATCCAAAATTCCATCCTCTATCCATTTGCGAAAGCGGCTATATACACTTGTCCAAGGCCCATATCGTTCCGGAAGGTCCCTCCACGCAGCACCGCTGCGTGCAAGCCAGATCATTGCATTAAGCATCAAACGATTGTCTTTCGAAGGACGTCCTGGTTTTCCGGTATTTTCAGGAGGAAGTAGCAAAGTAATCTGTTCCCATTCCTGATCCGTTAATTCATAACGTCTTGACATATGAAAGCCCCCTTTTTCTTTATTCTATCATGAAAAGGGGATAGAAACACATGTTTTGTACAATTTTTAATTTTCAAATACGCTCTAGATAGCGGAAAGGGCTCTTTTAATTTCTGCTTGTACGCGCGATTCAGATGATTGCAGATGCAGTTCCTCTAGGAAGGCTGGAAGCACCGGGAGAAATAGGAGAACTGGCAGCATTCTTAAATTGTGAAGAATCCAGCTACATTACGGGGACACAGATTGTGATTGATGGAGGCAGTACTTTGCCGGAAACAA
>JAHHTM010000121.1 GCA_020024675.1 Muricomes sp. | reverse complement strand
GCCCCCATAAAAAAGAGTACTCGTACATTT
The DNA here is from genome assembly GCA_020024675.1 of Muricomes sp. Taxonomy (GTDB): domain Bacteria; phylum Bacillota; class Clostridia; order Lachnospirales; family Lachnospiraceae; genus JAHHTM01. Next base: position 5,049 of record JAHHTM010000121.1, on the reverse strand, counting down.
GTAAGTCGACTTCTTTGTATATCTCCAATCACAACCTGATCAAGACTTGGTGGAATCACCCCTACTTTTGCTTCTTCAAGACCTGCATCAAGAAGTTCGCAGTATTCTTTTAATGATATTCTCTCTTCCCCTAATAAATCTACAAATTTATCAAACAACTCGATTATTATTCTATATATCTGTGCATATTCTTTTGCCAGGGCCAGTTCCCCTTGCTCCTGAAAGGTAAGCTCCATTTCTTTTAATTGCATCTGACACTTTTGTTCTACAAAAAAGTTATATAACGCAATCGTTACATCCTTTACATTCTTATGTTTTTGCTTGAGTACAAACACAAGACTGTCTAACTGCTCTACAAATCTTACTCTTAAATTATTTAACAGTGCTAACTCCTCATCTTTCGCATCTCTGCTTTCCTTCACCCAGCCTGCCTGCCATACCTTATATCCTTTTATTCCAAAAGCCAACACATAATTCTCTATCTTATCAATCTCTTCTTCGGTAAATCCTGTCATGCCAGTACGCAAATATCGAAAAACGCTTTCATATGAAAAATTTTGTTCTACCATAGAAAGGAGACTACGAACATATTCTACAAATGCATTTAACAGAATACTCTTTTTAAAATCTGTAAATACAGGAATATCATATTTCACACACGCCTTTTCTACAAAATCTTCATACTCACTTAAATCACTTGCAATTATGGCAATATCCCGATAGTGATAACCTTTTTCACGAACCATTTTTCGAATTTCTGAAGCTACATATTCTGCTTCCATTTTAGGATTTCGAGTCACATGTATTTGAACAACATCTTGTTCTTTTATATACTGTTTTTTTGTATATCGAAATATTTCTGTTTCCAGAAAAGCCAGCACCTCATTTTCCTCGAATCTTTTACACGTTTTTCCATAAAGCTTAACTTCTTCTTCAATTTCTACATGATGTTCTACAGCACTTTTTACCAGACTTGTAACCATCTGCTTACTAAGAGCAAACAGCTGATATGGATGCTGATATACGTATGGATCTTCTCTTTCATCCATCAGCACAGTCACGATCATTTTTTCGCAGACTCTCATAAGTTCACCTAACAATCTGATCTGCACGGGAGTAAAACCAGTAAAACCATCCAAAACAACAACACTCCCCTTTAAGATTTGAGAAGTACAGACAATATCACTTAAAGAATCCAGTATTTCCTCCTTTGTAATATATTTGTCTTTAAGATAATCTTCAAATCCTTCATATATTTTCTGAATATCTTTCATTTTATAATAAAGATTACTTTTCTGATCCAGCGAATTTAATAATCCATCCAGCTCGTCAAATCCTATACCGTACTGCGTAAATTCTGAAATAACAGATTTCATCTCACTAATATAGCCTTGTTTTTTCAAATTCCCTTTAAATACTGTCAGGTCTTTTTCATACTTTCCTGCAATTTTTCTCAAAATCAGATTTTTTCCCTCATCATCCAGAACTATTTTCTGATTACCGCCCAATTCTTCGAATATTCTGTGCGCCAGTCTGCCAAAGCTAAGTACATCTATATTCATGATTCCATGTCTTGGGTGCATTGTACAAAAATCCTTCTGTGTCTGCATTGTAAACTGCTCTGGCACAAGTATGATAAAGTTCTTATCCGGATATTTCATCGATTCTTCTATAACATGTTTATATAAATAATGAGATTTTCCTGATCCTGAATTTCCGAAGATAAATTGTAATCCCATAAAACCTCCTTTTTTTAACCGAGTCTTTTATCATATTTCTAAATCTATTTTATATTTTAGCATAAACAAAAAAAACGTAAAGAAGCTTTTTCCTCTTCACGATTTTATTCATATAATACGACAGATCAATTGCAAAATGAAAGGAAGACCACTTTTGTGATCTTCCTCTGATTTTAAGTGTATAATAGGATAAACAAACTATATGTTGCAGGCAATCTGACTAGTCAAGCATTTCCAGCATAACATTCTTTGGATTTGCCCCCATCTTTCTGCCTGCCATCTGACCATTTTTAAATACAATAAATGTAGGAATACTCATAACCCCAAATTTTTGTGCTATTTCCATATCATCATCTACATTGACTTTTACAACTTTTACATCGTCTCTTTCTTCGGAGATTTCTTCCATAACTGGTCCCATCATTTTACATGGTCCACACCAATCTGCATAAAAATCTACAAGCACAGTTTTATCTGAGTTCATAACCTCCTGCTCAAAGCTTGCTGTTGTAACTTTTAATACTGACATAATAGCTCCTCCTTTAATCTGATTAGATATTTATTCCTGATCGCTTCAGGTTTTTCTTTTTATTCACGAACCTATTATATCATATATTATCTTGTTTTCAGTGATAATATCACAAAACCTCAAACTTTTCCTAATTTTTTTGCATCTAAAATCTCGATTGTTCCCCTAGACACCTTAACTATCTCATCCCTTTGAAACTGTTTTAACAAGCGCGTCACTACTTCCCTGGCTGTTCCAAGATCTCTCGCCAAAGCATCATGCGTAATCTTTAATACATCGGATTCATTTAAAGAACGATGTTCTAATAATGTATCTGCAAGTCTTGATGCGACATTTGAAAAAACATATTGATTAAACAACCACATAATATCAGAAAATTTTTCTGACAACAATTCCATTGTATAATCTTTGACTTTCACATTATCTTCACTGATTTTTTTATACACCTGCTTTGGTATAGTACAGATCAAACTATCTGACTCTATTTCCATATCCAGTTCAATATCAAGTCCTCGCATCATACAGGCAGCACTTAATATACTTACATCACCATCAACAAGCCGAAACAACGTAATCTCTCCCCCCGATGGAGACGTAATATAAACTCTTGCCTGTCCCTGTTTGATAATCTGTACACCAGCGCACTGTTTACCACCATAATGAAGTCTTGTACCTTTCGCAAGAAAATTCTCTGAAACTTTTTCAACAAGTAATTCCTGCTCTTCTTTTTTAAGATCCGGCCAGAATGGAAGTGTCTCTTTTAATAATTCTTTCATGTAACCCCTCCTGACTGTTTACGCCAGATCTAAAAAAATTATGCCTCGTCAATGGCCTTTCCTATATCATGGCGCATATATTTATTGTCAAACTGAATCCAGTCTGTAGCAGCATAAGCCTTTGCTCTGGCTTCTTTTAAATCTTTTCCCTTTGCAGTGATTCCAAGTACACGTCCACCGTTTGTCACGATTTCTCCGTCCTTAAATGCAGTTCCTGCATGGAAACAGTAATATCCTTCTTGATCACGGAATTTTTCAAGTCCATCGATCTTAAATCCTTTTTCATAGCTTACCGGGTATCCTTCTGATGCAAGTACTACACATACTGCTGCATTATCTTCAAACTGAAGATCTACTTTATCAAGGGTACCATCGATGCATGCTTCCATTACTTCCACAAGATCACTCTTCATACGTGGCAGAACTACCTGGGCCTCTGGATCCCCAAATCTTGCATTGTATTCGAGCACTTTTGGACCTTCTTCTGTAAGCATAAGTCCAAAGAAAATTACTCCTTTAAACTCTCTTCCTTCTGCTGCCATTGCATCTACTGTTGCCTGATAAATATATTTATTACAGAAATCTTCTACTTCTTTTGTGTAAAATGGGCTTGGGGAAAATGTGCCCATTCCACCAGTATTAAGTCCTGTATCACCATCTCCTGCACGTTTATGATCTTGTGCAGATGTCATGGTCTTGATTGTTTTTCCATCTACGAATGAAAGAACAGAAACTTCTCTTCCTGTCATAAATTCTTCGATTACGATCTCATTTCCTGCTGATCCGAATTTCTTATCAAGCATCAAAGACTTCACTCCGTCTTTTGCTTCTTCTAGTGTATTGCAGATCAATACTCCTTTTCCAAGTGCAAGTCCATCTGCTTTTAATACGATAGGAAATTTTGCACCCTCAAGGTATGCTGTTGCTTTTTCCGAATCTGTAAATGTTTCATATGCTGCTGTAGGAATATTATATTTCTTCATAAGGTTTTTTGAAAAAGCCTTTGACCCTTCCAGAATCGCCGCATTCTTGCGTGGTCCGAAAGTGCGGATTCCTTCTGCTTCCAACAAGTCTACAAGACCTCCTACAAGCGGATCGTCCATTCCTACAACTACTAAATCTATTTTCTCTTTCTTTGCAAAAGAAACCAGCTTATCAAATTCCATGGCGCCAATCTGCACGCATTCCGCATATTCTGAAATTCCTGCATTTCCAGGTGCACAGAAGATCTTATCTACTTTACTGCTTTTTGCAACACCAGCAGCTATCGCATGTTCTCTTCCACCGCTTCCAACAATTAATACTTTCATCGTAAGTCTCCTCTACTTCTGAATCACTGTTTTCCCGTCTTCTACCTTGATCAACCCTCTTGCAAACAAGTCTATTGCTTCCGGCAAAATCTTCCACTCAGCCTGCTGCATAACTCTTAACTGAAGGCTTTCTTTCGTATCATCTTCTTCTACTTCCACTGCTTTTTGTAAAATAATCGGTCCTGTATCTGTCCCTTCATCTACAAAATGTACAGTAGCTCCTACAATTTTTACTCCTCTGCTTAGGGCAGCTTCGTGAACTTTAAGTCCATAATAACCTTTTCCACAAAAAGCCGGAATCAATGACGGATGAATATTGATCATACGATTTTTATATTCACGGATCATCTCTGGTGGTATCACTACCAGGAAACCAGCAAGTACGATCAAGTCCGGAGAAAACGCACGTACAGTCTTCAAAAGTTCTTTGTTAAACACTTCTCTTGTTTCAAAATCTTTTGGTGACACGCATGCCTGATCTATTCCGTGCTTTTTTGCACGCTCAAGCGCATAAGCGTTTTTATTGTTACTTACAACTCCAACAATTTTTGTGTCATGAATTTTTCCACTTTCCACGCTGTCAATAATCGCCTGAAGATTCGTACCGCCTCCTGAAACAAGCACTACGACTCTTAACATAAAGTAACTCCTTTTTCTCCTGCTTCAATACGACCTACAATGTACGGTTTTTCTCC
>JAHHTM010000120.1 GCA_020024675.1 Muricomes sp. | reverse complement strand
TTTTAATGTAATGGAAGCAAAAAATGCACTTGTTACGGAATCAGGAGAGAAATTTTACAGAGGACTACCAATCACTTCGATGGCAATTGTACTACCACTTGTGTTTATGGTTCAATTTGCAGTTTCGGATGGTGTATTTCGTCTTCTGTTACATTTGGCGCTGCTTATTGTGGGCATTCTTTTTGTTGTTAATTTTCGTCTTAGAAAGCCGTCAAATGCTATGTTGACAGTAATTGTGACTGTAGTTGGAACTGCAGTACTTATCATGCTGTTGTTTACACGTTATAAAATAAGTTTTCGCCAGGGATGGCCACGGCTTTACTGGATACGTAGAATATAAAAGGGGAAAAAATGAAGTCAGTAGATAGAGAAGGAAATATTTATACAGAAGATTCAAGTCAGGACAAGTTGCTTAAAAAGTTGTATTATTCAATATGGGGAAGAAGTATACTAAAAATACTTGTACAACCATGGATATCAAAAATTGTAGGAAGATTTCTAGACAGTAGATTTTCTGTTTTTCTGATTGAACCATTCGTGAAACATAATAAAATAGATATGGGACAGTATGTAAAAAGTACATATTGTTCATATAATGATTTCTTTACAAGAAAGATCAAAGCTAAGTTACGTCAGTTTCCAGAAGAAGATGGCGTATTTGCAAGTCCTTGTGATGGAAGATTTTCATTGTATCCAATTTTAAAAAATGGAGAGGGTACAAACTGTTTTGATATTAAAAATACAAGATACACTCTGGCATCGCTGCTCAGATCTAAAAAACTTGCTAAAAAATTTGAGGGTGGATATGCGTGTGTATTTCGTCTTACAGTAGAAGATTATCATAGATATTGCTATGTAGATGATGGAGAAAAGTCTTGTAATTATCACATTCCCGGAGTTTTGCACACAGTAAATCCGATAGCGAATGACATTACCCCGATATATAAGGAAAACACAAGAGAGTTTTCATTGTTAAAAAGTGAACATTTCAAAACAATACTTATGATGGAGGTAGGAGCTCTTCTGGTAGGAAAGATTGTAAATCATCATGGACATTCTCAGGTTTGCAGAGGACAGGAAAAAGGACAATTTGAATTTGGAGGATCTACCGTAATTTTACTTTTGCAAAAAGATGCAGTTATCTTTGAAGAACGATTCAAAAAGAATACGGAAAAAGGATATGAAACTATTGTAAAAATGGGAGAAAAATTAGGAGAAGCGTATAGATTATGCTAATAGAAATCCCCGGCACTTGGCCGGGGATTTTTTTATTGAACTGATTTTGATGCAAATTCTGTATTTACAAGTGATTCATAAGAAACACGTTGTTTCAATTCACCGGCGCTTTCGAGAATATCCTGGAGCAACTCAAAACTTTCTTTTTCAAATATTAAATTGTCTTTCCATGTATTTTGTGCTGCATATCTGGATACAATAGTTGTGATTGTATCACGATTGGTTTCAGGAAACTGAGGTTCGATGACGATTGCAATTTCTTCAGGTGACATTGTTTGTACATCATTCATTCCTTTTTGCAGAGCATTTGTAAAATGTTGGATCAAGTCAGGATTTTTCTGAATAAAACTTTCTTTTGCACAGAAGGCTGTATAAGGTACGAAACCGCTGCTTTCTCCTAGAGAAGCAACAACAGAACCTTTCCCTTCTTGTTCCAGTTTTGTGGCACCTGGTTCAAACTCTACCGTAAAGTCTCCCTGTCCTTCTGCAAAAGCGGCAGCAGTTGAACCAAAATCAATTCCCTGCTCAATGGCCAGATCAGTGGAAGGATCAAGATGATTTTGTTTAAGAACATATTCAAAGACCATCTGAGGCATTCCACCTTTTCGTCCGCCAATTACAGTTTTTCCTTTCAAGTCATTCCAGGAAAAGTTTGGATATTTTTCTCTCGAAACAAGAAAATTTCCTGCTCTTTGAGTAAGTTGCGCAAAGTTCACAAAAGGATCGTTGGCTCCTTCATTAAAGGTATAAATGGAAGACTCTGAACCCATAAAACCAATGTCAGCTTCTCCAGATAGAAGTGCAGTCATTGTTTTATCAGCGCCAAATCCACATACAAGGTTAAGATCAATCCCTTCATCACGAAAGTAACCACGTTCAATGGCAACATACAAAGGAGCATAAAAAATAGAATGAGCCACTTCGTTTAGTGTTATTTTTTCAATAACTTTTTGTGTTCCTTGGGATGAGGTTGGTTTAGAAACATTAGATACTGATTTGTCGGACGAGCAGCCACTTAAAAGAATCAAACTCAGTGAGGCTGCAAGAGAAATAAAAAAATTAAGTTTTTTCATGAAGATCTCCTGTAAAGACACAACTTTCTAATTAATATATGAAGAATATTATAAATGTGTTATACTTATCCCTAATAAAAGAATCTGGAGGTATATATGGAGCAAACATTAAAAAAATTCAAAGAATATTATAAAAGGATGAAACAATATGAACAAGCAGGTACAATGCTTGCCTGGGACATGCAGACAGCGTCACCAAAAGATTCTGTGGATAGTAAAATTGAATCGTTGGGATTTTTTTCGACAGAAAAGTTCAAATTGTCTACATCAGAAGAATATGGACAGCTTCTTTCAGAACTTGCAAAAACAGAGAATCTTTCAAAGCTTGATGACGGGATGAAATTAACTATTAAAAGAGAACTAAGAGATTATACGAGATTTAAAAGAGTTCCAGAAGCGTTTTATACAGAATTTGTAACGGAAAAGGCAAGATCAGAACATGCATGGGAAGAAGCGAAACAAAAAGATGATTTTTCAATTTATGAACCACATCTTGATAAGATTATTTCTATGACGAAAGAGTTTGTTCATTACATTGAACCAGAAAAAGATGTTTATGAAGTTCTTCTTGATATGTATGAAGAAGGAATGGACAGTCATACGATTGATACAATTTTTGAGGAGTTAAAAGAAGGACTCTGCCCATTGATTAAAAAGATTACATCCAGACCAGAACCGGATCTTTCTGTTTTAAATGGAAAATATGATGTGCTATCCCAAAAGAGAGTCCAGGATCTATTGCTTGAGTATATCGGATTTAATTTTGATCGTGGAACAACAGCAGAGAGTGTCCATCCATTTACCATAACATTGTGTCATGGAGATGTAAGAATAACAAATTCTTATGATGAAGAAGCACCGATTTCCTCTATGTTTAGTGCAATTCATGAAGGTGGTCACGCTATTTTTGAGCAGAATATCAGTGACAAATATATAGGAACAGCGGTAGAACAGATAAATCTTATGGGACTGCATGAAAGTCAGTCAAGATTTTATGAAAATATGTTGGGAAGAAATAAAAATTTCTGGATTCCAGTATATGATAAGATTACAGAGATTCATCCACAATTGAAAAAGGTTCCATTAGACGTATTTATGCAGGCTGTAAATGTTGTCAGACCGAGTCTCATACGTGTGGATGCAGATGAGGTCACATATTGCATGCATATTATTTTACGATATGAGATGGAAAAAGCAATTTTTATCGACAATATTCCAACAAAAGACCTTCCAGAATTATGGAATAAAAAAATGTTGGAGCTTTTAGGAGTTCGTCCTAAGAGTGATGCAGAAGGGATTATGCAGGATATGCATTGGTCAGATGGTAGCTTTGGATATTTTCCGTCTTACCTTCTTGGATCTATATATGATGGAATGTTGCTAGAACAGATCGAAGAAGAACTTGGAAGTATAGATGACATCCTTTCAAAGGGTAAGATTAAAGAAATTACGTTGTGGCTTAATGAAAAGATTCATCAGTATGGAAGTCTGTATACTTCAAAAGAAGTACTGCAAAGAGTGTGTCATAAGGAAATTAGTGCACGCCCACTTCTTGATTATTTTACAAAAAAATATAACTAAAAGAAAAGCGTTTCCCAAAAAGGAAACGCTTTTAAACTAAATATTTATTTAATCTTCATCGAAGTCATCATCGTCGAAGTCATCATCGTCGAAGGCATCATCGTCGAAGTCATCATCGTCAAAGTCGTCATCATCAAACTCATCATCGTCGAAATCGTCATCGTCAAACTCTTCATCAAAGTCATCATCATCGTCAAAGTCATCATCATATTCATCATTGCCTCTAGAAGCAAAAGTAAGAATAAGTAAGATAATGGTCATAACTGCCATGATCACTGCAACATACAAGAAGAATAAGTCTTTTGTTTTCATGAAAAATGCGAACACTGCACTTCCAAGATAAAATAGTGTAGGTAAAAGGAAAGCAAAAAGTCCGTTCTTTTTCTGAAGGATTAAAAGAAGAAGTCCACTTACGAGCATACATGCAGCTAAAATAATATAAATAGAACCGATTGATGTAAGATTACCAGATGTAACATCATCCAATCCTGCGATCAGTCCTTTGTAGCAGAAAAAACCAAACGCTGCAAGTGAAAGGATTCCAAGCAGCACACGTAAGATACGGAACTTAGGAACCACTTTTTTCTTGGAAATTTCATCGTTGTCAGGGTTTGTTGCAAGCATAGTTTCGTAATTGTTTTTTACGGCTTCTTCACGATTAGCACGTACTTTTTTCGGTGGTATATTACTATACTTTGGCTCGGCATTTTTTACTGGAGCTTGTTGTGCTTTTGGTTCGGCTGTTTTTTTTGCTGGAGCTTTTACACTTTTCACATCTACAGGTTTCATGACTATTGTTTCTGAAGTAACTGATTTTACAGGTCTTTTTACTGGAACTTCAGGTTCTTTAATCTCATTAGATTTTTTCACTGGAACTTTAGGTCCTTTAACCTCAGCAACTTTTTTTGCTGGAGCATTAGGCTCTTTTTTTTCAACAGCTTTTTCATCAATTGGTTTGGCAACAGGTGCCTGAGGTTTCTTAGCAAGCTCTTCCGCTTTCTTTGCACGTTGCTTATCGAGATTCCATTGTTTTTTTCAATCTCTACAAATGGCGTATTCATTATAATTATGTTCGCCAGCTTCGTTTGTGCCTACTTTTTTATTCTGTAATTCAACTTCTTTGCCACATTTCGGACATTTCATATATGTAATCCTCTCTTTCTTAGGTAATATACAATGAATACATTATAACATTATGT
>JAHHTM010000012.1 GCA_020024675.1 Muricomes sp. | reverse complement strand
ATTTGGAGTTGAACAATGAATCACTTGTATAATCACAGAAAAATAATGGTTGGAGTAAAATACTAGAGCTAATTTCTTGAAACAGCAATACAACAAAATATGATTTGTTTTTGCTCAGCTAACCATAATATGATGAGGAAAGGAATCATTCCGTGAAAAAGAAATTCTTCATTTAAAGAATTTCTTAATGAAATGTTTTAATTATGGCTATTCAAAAACAATGGGATAAATATGAAGCAGCTATTCTTCTTGATTATTATTTGAATTATTTGGATGAAAGATTGTCACGCAAAGAATCAATTCAAAAATTGTCTGTAAAATTAAGAGAATTAGCAAAAAAACAAAATGTTTTTATTGATGATGTATATAGAAATGTTAATGGAGTTACATTTCAAATGCATAGTATGGAGTCGGCATATAAAGGTTACACGGTGGTTAAGCCGGCGTCTAAACTACTTATTGAAACCGTCAAACTATTAAGAGAAGATAAAAGGCAGTTTGATAAACTACTGGAGGAGGCGAAGGGAATGATTGAAGCAACTGAAAAAGATAACCTAGAGTGTTATGTCGATTGGTTATCTCAAAAGGTATCTCCTGCTCAGTTATCCGAACTGTATATGTTATATGAAGTTATAGATGAATTCTGCATCAAAACAAAAGTATTAAAGCAATCACTTCTTCAAACGACAGATATAGACATAATAAAAATGGCACAAAAAACTGTTGAGCAAAATAAATTATTCCGCTACCAGCATAAAAGAGAAATCAGTAAAATTTCTTCTGCTATGCGATATTATATTAAATACATAAAAGAAAATGCTTCAGTGAAAAGTGAGAATAAAAGTGCAATAGGGACAAGACTCGAAACAATACCTAAAACAGAATTACCGATGATACGGAATGAACAAGACAAAAGTTATGTAGATGCATATCCGATTTCTGAAACTGAAATAAAGAAAAATACGGTTAATGTTGTGGCTTCTCATTTTGTTGAAGATGAGAATAATGATAAACCCCAAGCAATTAAAGAGCTTTCATTTTCTGAAATATCTGACCTATCATATACAAGACCTATATATGCATCATATTTTTGTGATGAAATTCAAGGTATTTCTTCTTGGAAACAACTTTATATAAATGTATTCAAAAAGCTATATGATGACTATGCTGATGTCATACCTTTGAACAAATCATTCAACACCATCAACGGGAGAATGGATTTTTGCACAAGTGAGCATTATGGTTTAATGGTTGCTCCAAAAGAAATATTGAATGGGAAATACTTGGAAACAAACTTAAGTGCAATAGATATTGTTTGTAAAATTAAAAATTTACTCGATATATGCTTGGTCGATGAAGAAAATTTGATAATCAAGTACGAAAAGAAAGCAGATACTCACCCATCTGAAGAAATGAAATCTTCAAAAAGAATCAGGAATACCGCTAACGGAGAAGCTTTTTTTAACTGGCTTAATAATGAACAAGGTATGGCGATTCCTACTTGTCGCAGTTATGTTTCTGCTGTAAACACTGCTGAACGATATGCTATAGATAATGAATTTGTTAATTGTCGACTTTATTCGGATGACTATCAAGAAACCAAAGCAACTGCTGATGAATTGTTTAGCAATAAATCTTTTATGGAATATAACGACAAACAACATAATCGATTTAGAGCTGGAATAAACAAGTTATTGCTATATATTAGCAGTAGCGGGAACACTATTGCGACACCAACAATATCAATTAACATTGAACCATTTACCGAAATCCTTACTGAAAAATTTTCAAAAGGATATAGAATAAACTCTCCTCTTGAACTTAGAAAATTTAAAAAGCATTGGGAAAAATATCACGACAGTATGATTGATATGGATGATGATAACATCACAAAGTGTATTCAACAGTGTGGAATTACCCACGAAGAAAAGGTATATATACCAGAAAAAATGCTTGATGAAGATACACGAATGAAATTATTCTCGTTTATTAGCGATAACTTTCAATCAGGGAAAACAGCTATTTACTATGAAGCTTTATTTAAAGAATTTTCAGATGATTTTCTTGACCATTGTATGTATAACGCAAGTATGTTAAAAGCTTACTTGACATATGTAAATGATGGCAATTATTACATCGGTAAAAACTTCATATCTAAAGATGCCAGTGTTGGTGCTACACTTTATGATGAAATAAAAAATTGTCTTGTTCAACAAACGTCTCCAATGGAAGATAGTGAAATGTTTTCAATTCTTTCTCATATTCCAGAGCAGAAGATTAAAACAGTACTCAACCAGTATGACGAATTCATCAGCAATGGTCGTGGAGAGCATTTTCATATTAGTGCTGTAACACTTAGCTGCGACGAGCTGGAAGATATAGCAACAATTATTCAACACTCAATTGATGAAAAACGATTTATAAGTGGTAATGAGTTGATTGATAGTATAAAGAAAAAATATCAATATATCATTGAGCAAAATAGTTTAATATCTGATAAAGGTTTGAGAGATGCTATTTCCTTTAAATTAAAAAGTAGATTTTCATTTAAAGGAAATATTATTAGTTCTAAAGGACAAGCACTGTCAATGATGGAGGTGTTTGCAGACTTCTGTAAACATAAAGATTCATTCACTCTTGACGAATTGAAAATACTTAAACAAGAATTAGATACAGTAATTTATTTTGAAGCAGTTTATGACAATTCTCTAAGAATAAACAAAAATGAATTTGTCGCAAAATCTCACGCTTCTTTTAACCTTGCAAAAATGGATGAAGCGATAGACCGTTTTTGTATTGGAGATTATATTGCTATTGAGGAAATTAAACAATTTGGATTGTTCCCTGACGCTGGATTTAACTGGAATAGTTTTCTGCTTGAACACTATGTTGCGAAGTACAGTCCAAATTACAAATTAGTACATTCTAGTTACAACGAGGGAGCTTGTGTTGGTGGCATTGTTAAAAAAATTTCCGAAATAGATACACTAGATGAATTGATAATAGATGTACTAGCAAGAAGTGGGCTTCCTTTGCAAAAGGAAACTGCATTGCAGTATTTGTGTGATAAGGGATATTTAGCTCGAAGAAGTTATTCGGGTATTGAACAACTACTTATCAAAGCAAAAGAACTAAGAAACCAGAAGGGACTTTAAGATTATGTATTCATACGAATGGGATATAGAAACTGGTGGTCTGCTATTAAATAGCTCTCCGCTATCTTTTAGTAAAGAACCAAGACCAGTTTACTATAAGGAATTAGATATTCTGGGATTTGATAAATACTGGAATTACGATAAAAATGACACCTATCCATATATGTGGGCAGAAGCAAATAATTATTGGTACAGAGGAAGGCTTGTCGCAAAAACAAAAGGAGGCTCGCTATATTCTGCACCAGAGTTGATAATTGTTGATGAACCTGAACCAAACAATGCACCATTGCGATTTGTAGATATTCCGGGAATGGTAGATAAAAACAAAGACCTATTAGAAAAGCTTACCCAATACACAATAAAAAAAGTGTTTAACACTTATGTTGAATACAAAGACAAAGTCGATGTTTTCTACGTGGCATTTAGCGGAGGCAAAGATAGTATTGTAACGCTTGACATTGTACAAAGAACATTACCTCATAATAAATTTAAAGTATTGTTTGGTGATACGGGAATGGAATTTCCTGATACATATGATGCTGTTAATAAAATTGAAGATGAATGCCATAATAATGGAATTGAGTTTATTAGGGCAAAATCTGATTTTACCCCAGATGAATCTTGGAGGAAATTTGGTCCGCCAGCAACTGTAACAAGATGGTGTTGTAGCGTACATAAGACAGCGCCACAAGTGCTCGCATTGAGAGAATTAACTGGAAAAGCAAATTTTACAGGTATGGCATTTATAGGTGTTAGAGCGAGTGAAAGTTTATCTCGCAGCGAATATGACTATGTAAGCTTGGGACAAAAACATAAAGGGCAATACAGTTGCAATCCTATCCTTGAGTGGAACTCTGCTGAGTTGTATTTATATATATACGCAGAAGGCATTCTTTTAAGCGAAGCCTATAAAAAAGGAAATCGCAGAGCGGGATGCCTTGTATGTCCAAGAGCTGCTGAGAGAAATGACTATATGGCAAAAGTTTGGTACACAAAAGAATTTGATTCACTGATTGATGCTGTAAAGTGTATGTATAAAAAAAGCTTTACTTCAGAAGCACAACTGGACGACTTTATAGCAAATGGTGGCTGGAAAGCAAGAAAAAACGGTAGGGATATTGATATACAGATGAACTATGTAGAATCGACAGGTAAAGATGTACATTCTATAAAAATTACAAATGCAAAAACACCGTGGAAAGAATGGATTAAGACAATTGGTATTCTATTAAACGATACTTCCCCTTACAAAATAATGTTTAGAAATGAACAATATGAGGTGCAAGTTATTGAAGAAAATGATAATATCGAAGTAAGGTATGATGCTTCATTACCAAAACAAAACCCATTATTCATAAAACTCTTGAAAAGTGTTTTTAGAAAATCAGCGTGTTGTGTCAAATGTAGAGAATGTGAAGCGGATTGCCATAACGGATGCATCACAATGAAAGATGGTGTATTTGAAATAAATGATAAATGTGTTCACTGCTCACAATGTCACAAAGTTGAAAAAGGATGTTTAGTGTATAAATCATTAGAGATGCCAAAAGGAGGACTAAAAATGTCTGCAACAAAAAGTTTAAATTGCTATTCACATCACGCTCCTAAGATGGAGTGGTTTCAACAATACTTCAGTTATAAAAATGATTTTGATAATAGACACTCTCTTGGATCGCAAATGTACAGTTTCTTTAAAAGATTTTTGAGAGACGCTGAACTGTTAGATGAAACAGGATTTAGTAAAACTGCTCAAGTTATTGACAATTTAGGACTTGATTCAGACGCAGCTTGGGCGATTATGTTGTCGAATCTAGCATATACTCCCCAATTCAATTGGTTGATTAAGAGAATGAATATGAATGAAACCTATGGCAAAGATTACACTATTTCTTTATTGGTTTCGGATGGAGCTAAGGAAAGTTGGGTAAAGGATATTTGGAGTTCTTTCTCAAGATTTGTAGAACTGCCATTCAGTGAGGTGGGATTTGGATTTGCAACAAAAGAAAAAAATAAACTAATGTCAATTACTAGAACGCCGTGGCAGAATCCTGATCCTCGTGTTATTCTTTATGGTTTGTATAAGTTTGCTGAGAACTGCGGTGATTACTACCAGTTTACACTTTCTCGTCTGTTAAACCACGATATAGATAGTGATGGTGTAAGCCCGACAGAAATCTTTGGTATTGAACGTGAGCAGATGGAAAGAATTCTTAATGGTTTATCTGTAAACTATCCAGAATTCATTACAACCTCATTCACATTAGACTTGGATAATATTACTTTGCGAAACGATAAAACATCAAAAGATGTTCTTGATTTATTCTAAGGAGGAAAAATATGGATAAATATCATTATTATTTTAACATAGACCCAGATTATTTTCCAGCAGTAAATGAAGCTGTTATTAACAACAACCCTGACATGTGGAAAAAATATTATCCACACGCTACATTTATTAAATTAGTTAAGGATATGGTTAGTGTGCTTCGCAAGGAGCAAAAGCGTTCAATTTGGGTTGAGGGTGCTTATGGTACTGGTAAATCACACGCCGTACTAACTTTGAAAAAACTACTTGATGTTTCTGAAGAAGAAACAAAAGAGTATTTTCAAAAATTTCAAATGGATAATGATCTTTTTAACAAACTTCAAGGAGCAAAAAATAGTGGAGAAATTCTCACTGTACATAGATATGGTTCTTCTTCTATTCGTGGTGACCACAACCTCGTGTTTGCTATTCAGGAAAGCATTGAAAAAGCTTTTAAAGACAAAGGCATAGAAAATAAGGGCAATAGTGCCCTTAAAGGAGCTATTATTAAATGGCTTGAAGACTCTGTAAATAAAAGTTATTTTAATTCTCTTGTAGCTGGAGAATATTCAAACCTATTCGGTGGAGATAATGCTGATGATATCCTTGAAAAATTAAATACTTTATCAGGAGATGCCTTGATTGCTCTTATGGATAAAATCTTCAAGGTTGCTGATGAACGTCAAATAAAAGTATTATCTTTAGACACTACAGGTCTTGCAGCTTGGATTAAAGAGATTATAAAAGCTAATAACCTTAAAGCCATTGTATTTATTTGGGACGAATTTACAGAATTCTTTAATAATAACACTAGAAGTCTCACTGGTTTTCAAGAAATTGCTGAAATTAGTGAAACAGACCCATTTTACTTGATAATTGTAACTCATAAGAGTGCAGGCTTGTTTGATGATGCTGATAAAGATAAATCAAAGATTCTTGACCGTTTTATTAAACCTACTTGTATCATTGAGCTTCCTGAAAATATGGCATTCCAACTTATGGGTGCTGCTATGGAGAAAAAACAGGATGAAGTTGTTCTTGATGGTTGGGAGATGATTGTTGATGACCTTTATAATAGAACTAACGACTCCAGAAAAATTGTAAAAGACAGTGCAAATATATTGGATAAGGAATTGAAAGATATTCTTCCAATTCATCCTTATACTGCATTATTACTAAAACACATTTCTTCTGCGTTTGACTCTAACCAACGTAGTATGTTTGACTTCATCAAAAACGATAGAGATGATGAAATCAAAGGCTTTCAATGGTTTATTTATAACTACGGTCCGTATGATGATAATCCACTGCTTACAATAGATATGCTATGGGAATTTTTCTATGAAAAAGGCAAAGAATATCTTTCTCATGATATTCGCTCTATTTTAGATTGCTATTCTCGTGCAACAACAAAACAGCTTAGTGATGAAGAAAAAAGAGTATTAAAGACTGTTCTTCTTTTGCAAGCAATATCTCAAAAAGTTGGCAACTCGGTTGAGCTTTTTATTCCTAATGAAAAGAATATAAACAATGCATTTGAAGGCTACGTTGATAATGGAGCTGCCGGAAGATGTGCGGAGAAGCTTGTACGTGATGAAATTCTTTATAAGAGACCTCTTGGTGGTGGTAAAACGCAATACTCCGCTTTAGTAAATGCTGGAGATATGGCAGCTATCGAGAAATTCAAAGAGGAAGTAAAGAAAAAGACAACCTCAACACTGGTCAACGAAGGACAGGTATCTGAGGCTATAACATTAGGTGGTGCATTAAAGTTACGTTATGAAATGAGATATGTTTCATCTTCTGATTTTGATTCGACTATCAAGTTATTACGCAATCAGGAAAGTAACTATATTAACAAGATTGTCGCTGTTGTATCTTTTGCAAAAGATGATAGCGAAAGGGATGTTCTCGGCAAAAGAATTAAGGATGCACTAAAAGACGGTAGTTACAAAATGATATTTGTTAATGCGTCTACTACCCCACTAGGAAAAGATGGATATGAGCAATATTGTGAAAATATGGCTCAGGCAATGTATCATCAAGGCAAAGATAACAACTTGGCTCGTCAGTATGAAACAAATGCAAAAGAAGCTTTGAAGAAGTGGAAGAATCGTATTTCCGGCGGTGAATTTACTGTTTACACTGCCGAAAAACAAGATGGTGAAAGAGCTACGACGATTGAGATGTTGTACTCCACGCTTTCGGACATTAACAAAACTAAATACAAGAATTGTTTAGAAGGGGCTTATAATGTTATGGATAATATGTATATGCCTAGTTCTTTAAAGCAAGGTGTTGCTTGTGGTGTTAAACAGGAAGTTCAAGGAACGTTTAAATCCGCAAACCCTGCAACAAAACTTGAAAATGCGTTGGGTGAAGCTTGGAAGTACGAAGGAAAATACTGGGTAGATAAACCTCATCTTCTGATTTCCAAAATAAAGATTAGTGTAGAAAAAACTATCAAAGATGCTTTCGATAATGGTGGTCGTATTTCTATTGCAAGAATATATGATGAATTAAAGGCAGAACCTTTTGGTTTTATGCCTTGTAACCTTTCGGCATTTGTCTTAGGCTTTGTATTAAAGGAATATGTTGATGGCATATTCAGTTGGAGCGATGGTCTGACTAACGATGTGCTGGGTATCAATAAATTGCAAGAGATGGTTGATGAAATTATCAAATTGCAGATTACCCCTAACCCGAGATATAAAGATAAATATATTGTTGCAATGACTGAAGATGAAAAAGTGTTCAACGAAGCAACGTCTATTGCATTTGAAATATCCAAAAGTCTTTGTACATCTGTTGAACAAACCAGAGAGCGTATTCGCAGTAAAATGAAAGAATACACATTCCCTATTTGGACTATTAAATCTATTATTTCCGAAGAAGAAACTCAAACAAATAAGGATATTCTTATAAAAATACTTGATTATTATTGTGGTATTGCGAATAGTAACAATATGGGAGCTGGCAGTACAAGTGATAACGATATTGCTTATGCGATTGGTAAACTTTGCATTGAGAACAAGGAAGCTGCAAATGACTTGAAGATACTTCTGAACAAAGAAAAATGTACTGAAGGTATGAAGGCCTATCTGAAAGAATTTGATAATGGCGAACTGATTATATTAGCTGAAGAGGTTGGAGATAGTGGACAGTATATCAATGTTCTCCGTAGAAAGTTTGATGCAGATGCAGCAAACTGGGTGTGGAATGTTGAAACTGCACAGCAGAAAATCCGAGAAGTCATACTCGAATACAAGATTATTGTTGAGAGTAATAAAGTTATTTCTAAAAGCACCACATTTGAAAATACCATAAGAGAATGGTGCGACAAATGTCAATATATTAGAATTTCTTATCCTGCTGCAAAGAATTATTTGGATGGATTTAGTGCTTTCTTGGAAGTTCTTTATAATGTAAAAAAATCCGGAGTAATCTTAGATTCTCAAAAACAAAAATTCTATGATTTACTTATTGCTAATGCAGACAATTTTAAAACATTCTATGGCAACCAAATTGATTTATTCAAGAAGGTTTGTGAGTTCTATCTTGAAGGATTTACCAATGAAGAAATCAAAGAAATTTATAATACTATTCCTACTGGTTCATTTACGAAGGATAAGACAGAGTATACAAACATAGTCAATGACAAAGTCGAAGAATACAAGAGGAACAGTAAATCTGCAAAACTGAAAAAAATATGGAAAGAAAAAACTAATACAGATACACCAAGAGAATGGTCTAAAAAATATAAGATGCCTATTTTGTGTATGGTTGAAGATAAGGAAATTCAAACAGCGAAAGCTGCATTTGGTGCTGTAAACAAAGCGCATCCTGATGAACCTTCTATCGACATAGCTATTGCTTATTTATTAACAGCTACTTTCTTCACAAAATTAGATGATGAAAATGCTAGAAATAAGGCGTTTGTTGATTCAATTATTAAAAATTATGATGTAATGCTTACCAATCTTGATGAAGTAAAACAATATTTGGATAGCCGAATTACGGCAGACGCATATGATTGGTTTGGTTTACCAGAAGTTGAAAATAAGCTGAGACAAATGGCAGAAGCAAAATACAATCAAGGTGGATGCGATAAGGCTCTTGAGAAAATCGACAATATGGATTTAGAAGATGTTAAAAGATACTTAAAAGACCTTATCAAAGACAATATGATAGTTGGTATGGCAATCATAAAAGATAATTAAGGAGGACAGAGATGAAACTTGATGCTTGTATAAAAAAGATAACTAAATATTTTGCATCAGAAAATGCCCAACCATTACTTGTAAATGTTCAAAATGGTGATGATTTAGATAGAATAGTAACCCATTTCTCTGTAGATGATAATAACATTATTGATGCTTCTGAATTTTGTAACAAAGATGAACTTCCTCGTATAGAAAACCTGTTAGCCAATATTTCAACCGAAAAGAAAAAATGTTTTCTTGTAGGGTTGACTTCATTTTTAAGGTTCTACGGAGAGGAAGAAATAAAAAAGCATTTAGCAAGCATCATCAATATGACTATTTCCGGTCGCGTTGTAGTTATAACATATCAATGTGAGAAACAATTGAGCTTTTCTGACCCAAGATTATCACGCAGTATTTGTTTGATTGATGGCGATGAGAGATCATTACCCAAAATAGTCTTTGTGTCGAGGGAACTACCAGTTCCTTCGACCGGATGTATTGTTGATGGAATTGAAAATGTTGTCAAAAAAATTGAAAATTCAAATGAAGAAAAGATTTTTGTGATAACAACAAAACATAAGGATACATACCCAAAATCCATTTATTCAATAGTAGATATGAGCAAAGCATCTGAAGTCGTCATTGGAAAAGATGTTGTTTTATCTTCACTAGATGAAACATTTGGGACTTCAAGTCAATGGGATTATTTACTTACTGCAATGAATTCAGGGAAATCATTTACCGAAATATGTGACAGTGAGTTTGGCAGTCATCAAAGTCTTGAGATGGCAATCCCCAGTTATAGCGGATATTCTGAACAGAAAAAGTGGTTATATTATATTGCATTAAAACTCTTTGGAGCCAAAAACAATAATTGTTTGTCAATGGCAGCAAATAATGCTAAAACACATTCGCAATTAATACGAGAAGTGTTTAGAAGTATATTGGAAAAGAAACATACAGATAATGATTTCAACGAGTTCTATCAACAAAGAAAATCTTTTCTAATGGCTTTCGGGAATCCATTAAATGAGGTTGTTGATTTTTGCAAGATTGTTTTGCAAAAAGAAGAACAAGCTATTTATTACTTAACAGATAATACAAGGCAAGAAAAGGAACTTATAATAACATTGATTGAAAAGTATTATCAAAACATCTCTAAAAATGAAATAGAGAAAATACTCTCCATTGTATATCCTGACTTATATGCCTATATTCGTGATTATAGA
The DNA here is from genome assembly GCA_020024675.1 of Muricomes sp. Lineage (GTDB taxonomy): Bacteria > Bacillota > Clostridia > Lachnospirales > Lachnospiraceae > JAHHTM01. The sequence goes on along the minus strand of JAHHTM010000012.1, from coordinate 5,462 downwards.
TATAATTTGCCTCTATTGGATAAATACTTTTCTATGTATACACATAGTAAAGTAATTAACAAAGTAATTCCGGAATTAGAGGAACTAATGACACAACAAGCAAAACTTCGAGAGTATAATTTGATACTTGAACCTCGAACTGCAAAGATGGATAAGATTGATAAAACCGATTCACAGCTATACTTTATGGATGCGATGGGTGTTGAATATTTGTCATATATTCTTGCCAAGTGTAAAGAAAAAGAGCTGATGGCTAACACAACAATCTGTTGTGCAAATTTACCCTCTATCACAAGTAAGAACAAAGAATTTGTAAGTGATTTTGAAACAAGAGGACTTTTAGTAAATTCAATAAAAGAACTGGATGAAATCAAACATCACGGCACTAACGATTACGATTACAGACAGAGAAAACAACCTATTCACATAATACGAGAGTTAGAAATTATTGACGAAACACTTGATAATATCAAGTTAAAGCTAACTCAGGGATACTGTCAAAAAGCCATTATGGTATCAGACCACGGTGCTAGTAGATTAGCAGTAATACACGAAACTGAAAATATGTGGGAAATGCAATCAAAGGGAGAACATTCTGGAAGATGTTGTCCTAAAACCGATGCAGATGTGAAAAGCGAATTTGCCACAGAAGAAAATGGTTTTTGGGTTATTGCTAATTACGACCGCTTCAAAGGTGGCAGAAAAGCAAACGTTGAAGTACACGGAGGTGCTACTTTAGAGGAAGTTGTAGTGCCTATTATTGAAATTACTAAATTTGCAGAAGATATTGAAGTATCTATTATTGAAAAAGTGATTACAGTCAGCTTCAGAAAAAAAGCGGCTATAAGACTATTTTCTAAGACGAAGCTGCAAAATGTTACGGTTCTTATTGATGGAGAATATTATGAAGCCAAAGAACAAGATAATAATATGTATCTTGTAAATATGCCACAGTTAAAAAAAGCTAAAAGATATAGTGTTGATGTTTATGCATCAAATAATTTGGTTGCTACCGGTTTATCTTTTGAAATTAAGAAAGAAATCTCACAAGAAAAAGATTTGCTATAAGGAGGACAAGAAATGCAAGAAAAACTCAGAGAATGCTTTGATGAAATGGTTGTTTATAAAGACCTAAAAAAAAGCAATTTCTTTTCGGCTTTAAGTTTACCGTCTTTCCTTCGAGATTGGTTGTTAAAAAAATTCGGCGACGATGAAGGTAATTTTGATATAGACGAACTTACAGATTTTATTCATACTTATCTCCCTCGTAAAGATGAGTGGATAAGTATAAAAAATCGAATTATCGTAGAAAACGAACGAGTAAAGATTCTTACAAAGATTACGGTTGATATAAACATTAAAAATCAAGAAATAACGTTTGCTTTGCCAGACTTTGGCTTAACAAATAAAGAAACTATCATTGAGCCATATGTTTGGGAAGAGTGCAAAGATGAGTTGGTTAAAGGGAAAGAGACTTGGGGCGTTGTCGAATTAGGTTACAGGTTGCCGGATGAAGAACTAAAGATGCCGGGTAAAATTAAGTTGACTAATTTCACCAATTTTTGTCCGTATACAATAGATCTTGATTATTACAAAGATATAAGGAATGAGTTTACTATTAGTGAATGGATCGATGTATTGTTGGGGGCAATTGACTATAATGCTGACGGATATGAAGATGAACATCAAAAGTTAGCTATGCTAACTCGACTATTGCCATTTATTGAAAAAAGACTTAACTTGATAGAACTTGCACCAAAGGGTACTGGTAAATCATACTTGTTTGGGCGAGTAAGTAAATTGGGATGGCTTTCTTCTGGAGGAGTAATGTCGAGAGCAAAAATGTTTTATGACATTAGCAAAAGGACACAAGGACTTGTGTGCAATAACGACTATGTCGCATTAGATGAAGTTCAGACCATTTCCTTTACTGATATAGACGAAATGAGAGCGGCACTAAAAGGATATATGGAGTCTGGCGTTTTTACGGTAGGAAATTATGAAGGCGTGGCAGATTCAGGAATTATTCTGTTAGGAAATATCAGTCAGGATAATATGGACGAATATAAAAGTATGTTTTCCGAATTACCTACTGCTTTTCACGAAAGTGCATTGTTAGACAGATTCCACGGTTTTATTAAAGGATGGGATATTCCAAGAATGCACGATGATTTAAAAATTTCCGGTTGGGCATTAAACTCAGAGTATTTTTGTACAATTATGCATATGCTTCGTGATGATGCCAGTTATCGTGCTATTGTTGATAAATTGGTAGAAGTTCCGGAACATTCTGACACAAGAGATACTGAAGCTGTAAAAAGAATATGTACTGCGTATCTAAAACTCTTGTTCCCAAATGTTCGTTCTGCTGACGATGTAAACGTTCGTGAATTTAATCGCTATTGTTTAAGACCTGCTACAAAAATGAGAGGAATTATAAAGATTCAGCTCGGTATTCTTGATTCTGAATTTAAGGGTAAAAATGTACCAAGTTTCTCGGTGAGGGATATTAGCAATGAAAATTGATTGTGTTATTTGCGGAAAAAATGATTTAGAAAAAGATACGATTGGTATAAATAAAAAGCTTTTGGGAATTGATATTACCAATTTTTATTGTATGGATTGTCTTGCGGAGTATTTAGGTTGTACAGTTGAGGAATTACTAGATAAAATCGAAGAATTTAAAGAAGAAGGTTGTACTCTGTTTTTGTAAATCGAAAATATGAGCAAGGAGAACAAGGTACTTTCAAAAGTATTAAAGGATGTGTTTATGAAAAAAATTGTTTACGCTGATAATGCAGCAACAACAAAACTTGATGATGAAGCTTTTGAAGCTATGAAACCATACTTGATAAATGACTATGGTAATGCTTCACAACCCTATTCGTTTTCAAGAGCAAGTAAAAAAGCTTTAAAAGATGCAAGGAAAATAATTGCAGAATGTATTAATGCCCAACCAGAAGAAATCTATTTTACTTCTGGTGGTACAGAAAGCGATAATTGGGCAATAAAAGGAACATTTTTATTAAATAACAAAGGTAGAATTATCACATCTGAAATAGAACATCACGCTATTTTAAACAGCACTAAAGCTATTGAGCGTATGGGATGTGAAGTGGTCTATATCAAACCAACAAAAGAAGGTTTGATAACAACTGATGAATTGTCTAGAGCAATTACAGAACAAACAACTTTAGTATCTGTAATGTTGGCAAATAATGAAATTGGTACAATACAACCGATTAAAGAATTATCAAAAATCGCACATAAATCGGGGGCATTATTTCATACTGATGCGGTACAAGCTGTGGGACATATAAAGCTTGATGTGAAAGATTTAGATGTTGATATGTTATCTGCATCTGCCCATAAATTTAACGGTCCTAAAGGAATAGGATTTCTATACATAAAGAACGGCACTCCAATTATTCCCTATATTGACGGCGGAGCGCAAGAATCATCATTAAGAGCAGGTACAGAAAATATTGCTTATATTGTTGGTATGGCTTATGCACTAAAGAAGAACTGTGATGAAATAGAAAAAAACACAAATAAGGTAAAGAAACTGGAAAAAGATTTATTAGATTTACTTGGAGTTGCAAATAATAAGGAAATTAAAAAGAATGGCGGTAATAATACACTACCGGGGAATATTAGTCTTTCATTTAAAAATCAGAATGGTGAAGCTATGCTCCATCGTTTAGATTTAAAGGGAATATGCGTTTCTACTGGTTCAGCTTGTGATAGTAAAGATACTAATATTTCTCACGTATTAAAAGCAATAAAATTAGACGAGGAATATGCGAAAGGCACCATTAGAATTTCTTTGTGCAAAAATAACACAAAAGATGAAATTATAATAATTTCCGAAGAAATTAAAAGAATTCTCCAAAAATAGAAAATGATATTGAGGTAGAAATATGGCAGAATATAATAAACCAAGAATTTTATATCTCAAAAGAATATTAGAAGAACGAACTGATGAGGAACATCCGCTGACTACAAGTTAGCTTATTGAAATATTAAATACGGAGTTCGGTATCTATGCCCACCGAACCACTATATCAAAAGATATTGTTGCTCTTTTAGACTTTGGGATGGATGTCGTGACCATTCATTCAACTCAAAGCAAATACTTTGTTGCAAGCTGTAAGTTTGAGTTACCGGAGTTGAAGCTGTTGATTGACGCAGTTGAGTCCTCGAAGTTCATCACGGAAAAGAAAAGCAGAGCTTTAATTGATAAAATTAATTCTTTGACGAGCATAGGTCAGGTATCGAAACTCAAGAGAAACAACTATGTAGCTGGACGGATTAAGCCGGACAATGAGCAGATTTATTACACAGTGGATACCATTAACGACGCAATCAATGATGGGAAAAAGATTTCCTTCCAGTATTACGACTACACTTGTCTGAAGAAAAAGGTGCTGAAGAACAAAGGCGAGGTTTATACCCTCAGTCCATATCATCTTGTGTAGTGTGGAGATTACTATTATGTCATTGGCTACTCCGATAAGAAGAATAAAGTTGTCACCTTCAGAGTAGACCGTATCGCTGCAAATCCACAAGTGTTAGAGGCTGATATAGTACCGCAGCTGGATGGCTTTGAGTTTGCTGACTTCACAAAAGAAGTTTTTAATATTGTATGATGGTCAGGAAGTAATAACCGTTGACCTACGCTGTGATAACAGTCTGATGAAAACGATGATTGACCGTTTCGGCGAGGATGTTAAAGCTCTTGTCTATGATATGACTTCAAAGGAAATCAAAAGGCATTTCTCAAGAGGAATTAGCTGATAAAATTGGAGTATCAAGGCAGGCGGTTTCTAAATGGGAGAGCGAACAAACATCTCCAGACCTTGACAAAATTATTCTTATGAGTGATTTTTTTGATGTTACAACGGATTATTTATTAAAAGGAATTGAACCGCTCCCAAAAGAGACAACAGAACCTAAAGATAAGCCTAATGCTAATATCTTTGCCATTGTCGGAACGGCTTTTAACTTTATGGGCATTATTGTTTCGGCAATAATATGGTACGAGGAACAGGTTGCAACTGCGACAGCAATTGGTCTTATCTTTGTTGTTATGGGATGTATGATTTACGGAATAGGTTTGATTATCTCTGATGAAGCAACCAAGCATAAGGCAAAGCAAACGTTTATCTCCATTAACATCTGGACAGTAACATTTATACCTCTGTCAGTTGCCTGCAATATGTTCATAGGAGTCGGTCTGATTGCTCCGTACCCAATGATTATAAATCCACCTATTGGATTTGCTGCCTTCTGGGTAAGTTATCTCGCTATTGGAATTCTCACAGATTTGAAAATTGCAAAAAACAAAAAAGAGCATAATCAATAAGTATATAAGAGGTGTCGTGTAACATCGACACCTCTTTACTTTTTGTTCGCCGAAAAGGCATGAAAAAACCACCAGCTATGCTGGTGGTAAATAAAAA
>JAHHTM010000119.1 GCA_020024675.1 Muricomes sp. | reverse complement strand
GGCTACTGCTGTATTTACTGTCTGCTTTGAATAACACCAATTATCACAAAAAGATTTTTGGCATAAGACTCCACCCGATTCACAAATGGAATAAAGCACCCAAAATTTTGTATCTGTAATACCGGCTCTTTTTGCACATTGATGGTAAATCTCTTCCTGTCTTTTTACCATTTTATTTAATCTTGATAATTCTCTGTTCATAAGTCCTCTCCTATTTATACTTTTGTGAAATTTTCATATTTTGCACCAATAAGCTTTTCCAATTCTCTTGGATCTATCTCAATTTGAAGACCTATTTTTCCACCCGAAACATAAATTGTTTTCCAGTCTAAAGCTGACTGATCAATAAATGTTGGAAATAATTTTTTCATTCCGATTGGAGAACATCCTCCATGTACATACCCTGTTAATTTTTGAAGATCTTTCTGTTTGAGCATTTCAATTTTTTTGACTCCTGCAGCAGTAGCTGCTTTTTTTAAATCCAGTTCATGATCTCCTGGCAGACAGAATACATAAAATCCATGGTTATTGTCTGTTGTTACAAGTGTTTTAAACAATCTGTTTGCTGGCTGATTGAAATATGCTGCCACATCCACTGCTGCTACCGGCCCGTTTAATGGATATTCTCTCACTGTATATTCCACTTTTTCCTTATCTAACATTCGCATTGCATTTGTTTTTGAAGCCATAGTAAGCCCCCCTTTTCTTCTTTTATAACTACCTAATACATTTTAACATACACAAAAAAGCCTATAACAGGACTCTTGCATTATAGTCCCATTACAGACCATTGTCAATTCTTTTCATTTTGGAATTTTGTTTCAATCATAAATTTTAGAATTTCTCACACGTTCAAGTATATACATTGACCTTGCTTCTTCTTCTGGTGTTGCCGGATATAAATAATTTCCCTGAATATAATCGCACCCTAACATTTTTAATACTTCAGCCTGAAATTTATTATTTACTCCTTCTGCCAGAACATATTTTCCAAGACTGTGGCACATGTCAATAATCGCTTTGATCAGAGCTTCACCCATTTGTGTGTCAAGATTATTAATAATTTTATCATCCATTTTCACACCATCAAACTTATCTAAATTTAAATTTTCGAGTCTTGAATGTCCTGTTCCATAGTTATCCATGATAACTCTGATGCCAAGCTTTCTGATAATTTCTATATTGTTATATATAATTTCATTTTCCTGATACTCTTTACTTTCTGTTAATTCCAAAAACAAAGCATCATAAGGAAAGTGATATTGTTCTATTACATCCATAAAATTTTCAACAAACTTAGGAGACGATACCGTTTTTTTCGAAAAATTACAAAACAGCATAAAATCAGAATTAGGACTCTCTGAATATATTTTTTCGAGTAAATGACATATTTTCTTTAAAATTTCAAAATCCAGATACCCGATCGTATTATTTTTTTCCATAATAGGAATATACTTTTGAGGAAAAAGCAGTCCTTCATATGGATGTTGCCAGCGAGACATAGATTCTGCTCCAATGATTTTTCCTGTTTTTGCACTTACAAGAAACTGCAAATGAAATATAAATTCATCTTTTTCAAATGCCTTTTTTATATGCCCTTCTATCCTGATTTTTTGTTCATAAATCTTTAGCATATCATCTGTACATATGTAATACATTTTCGAATTTTCTTTTGCATAAATGTAGCTTTGTTTTGCATTATAAATGATTTTATCAATATTCTTATCCTTCTTTTTTAATTCATAAATTCCAGCCCATGCCAGAGTTCGAAAATTTTTATCATATATAACACTATATTTTCTTATTTTTTCTATAATACTCTGAATCCATACATTAAGCTTCTCCTGTGATGATTCCATTTTTATGATCAAAAAAGTTCCCCCTGATATTCTTATAAGAATATCCGATTTATTTACTGATTTTTTTAATAATGAAACAACATATTGCAAGTATTGATTTACTTCATGGATATCACTTTGTCTGTATACATTATCGATATCCGTTGCAATATACACCGCAGAATATAAAACTCTGTTTTTATCATTTACTAACTTTGAATAATATCTAAATAAATATTCTAAATTTCCAATTCCTGTTTCATTGTCTTTCAAAGCTAATTGTCTGATTGATCTGATTTTCTTTAAATATAACAGCAACATTACTAATAACAACAAACTCATGCTTGTCATCGCAATTTTTGCATATCCAAAACCTGCATATGTTTTAGCAACAGTTTGCTCATCAACTTCTTTTAAAATTATTCCTATTTTTTCTTCTTGAGTTTGTTCAGCAAAGAATAATCTTAATTGACTTTTCAATGTTGTACTTGCCTGTTTTGTTAGTAAAACTGAATATTCTTCCTTATCACCATTTAAAGTTGTCTGTAAGAATACAATTTTTTCCTCGCCGTCTTGCAATGTTACTTTGTTTTCCATTTCCCATCCCGATATAATGTCTACCTGATGTGCTCTATACATTTCTTCTCTAAGATCTTTATCTTTTGTATCTACATAAACGATCTCATAATTACTACTCCTCGAAAACTCCCGAAACAAATCTGGAATACTTCCTTCAAACATTTTTGTTTCAGGATCGTAATACTCTAATGGAAAAAAATTTGGATTTCCAGCAACATAAACAATCTCTTTCTCTACTGTCATTTCACACTTTCTCTCATTCGTTTATTATTTTACATTAATTTTTTTTCTCTCTATTCTTCCCCAATTCTTCTTTTTCTTTTTATAACCGATCAAAGCCGTTGTTCTTACCCATGCTATGATAAAACGTAAAAAAGAAATTTCAAAGAAACAAAGCAAGACAGCTTTTAGTACATCTGTAACTTTCAGCTGAAGATCTATCGTCTGTACCCTGGAGAAAAATGCAGTCAATGATAAAATAGCAGAATATAATGCATAAATTAAAAAGAACGATATCATAAATGGAACATTTATCAAATTTTCCGCAATAGCGATGATAACTGTGATAACCCCAAAAATTTCAACATAAGGTGATAATAATTCATACATCAAGAAGTACATATATGAGATCATACCAACCAATCCATACTTTGTACTTGCAAACATTGTCCGGTATCTCATCATCGTTTGAAACAGACCTATATGCCATCTTCTTCTTTGTTTGCATAAATCTTTTAATTTCTCCGGTGCCTGACTCCAGCATATAGCATCACTTGCATATTTTATGACATATGGCTTATTGAATTTCTTACAAAAGACATGTAATTTCATGACCAACTCCATGTCTTCTCCCATAGTACTGGTATCATATCCCCCCACTGCAATAACAGTTTCTTTTTTAAATAGCCCAAATGCTCCTGAAATGATGATGTTTCCGTTAAATTTATCTAAAAGTATTCGTGCTGCTAAAAATGACCGATCATATTCAAGCACCTGCATACATGCAAGGACATTACGTGGGAGCTGATATTTCACAATTTTTCCATTTTGGATTTCCACATCATTGCATGGACGTACAACCCCACCTACTGCTACAACATTATCATATTCTAAAATAGGTTTCATTATTTTTTCCAGAGAATCATGTTGCAATACAGAATCCGCATCCATGCACACAAAATATGGATATTGAGCTGCATTAATTCCCATATTAAGAGCATCCGCTTTTCCACCATTATTCTTTTTTATTAAAGTAATCGGAACTTTATGTCCTTTGGTTTCAAACACATATCTTAATTCCTGACAAGATATCTGTATTGGAATCGGCCTTGCTATCTTCTTCATGTTGAATGCATCAATGACTTTTTCTGAAGTATCATCTTCCGACCCATCATCTACAATGATAATTTCATATAAGGAATAATTGAGCATCAACAGCGATTTTATCGTATCAACTATCGTAACTTCTTCATTATAAGCTGGAACAATAATACTAACCGGAATATAATAATCTTCTTCTAATTGATTTTTTAGAATTGTCTTTTTCTTGGACGTATAAAGTGTTGTGGATCCAATTATCACTGAAAGAAATAAGAATGTTGCATATCCAAATAGGTATACCAGAAAAAATATTCCTATATAATAAAAACAGACTTTGTATACTTCAACCATGTCTACACTTCCTCTAATTTTCTTTCTTCCAAAAAATACTGCATGATTTCTCTTGCATATCTGTCATTTCCATTAAAAACATCCGTAAGTTCATAGTATGTTAGTTTTTGTTTAGCCAGGCTTTTTGCTGCACTTGATCGAATATTCCAATTTGGACTATGTAACATACGTTTTAGGATATTAACTGTTTGTTCCGACGGATAATTTCCCAGGGCATTTATAGCGCCCATCTTATATTGCCAGTTTGCATCTTTATTTTCTACAATACTTAACAATAAATGATATGCCATTTTATATGGATACATCTCCATGTATCTGATACATAGAAGATGTATTTTCTGATCATATTCGGGATTATTTAAAATAGTTAAAATTTCTTTTTGGTAGGACTCTCCTGATGCAATAATAAAATTACAGATAGCTTCCTGGATCCACACTTGAAATCCGTCGAATTCCTTCAATAACAATTTGATCAGTAGATCAATATCCCCAGTATAGTGTCTAAGTCCTACCGAAACTATCCTTTCATGAACTGATATATCCATTTGATTTAATATTTTTAATGACTCAACAATTTTTTCCGGAACCCCTGCTTTATACAATACCATCATCGCATTGTGTCGACAATATATACCATTGACGTAAAGATATGACTTCAGCCCATTGAGAATATTGTCATTTGGACGTAACGAACATATATTATGTTTGTACAACACATGTAAAAAATAAGCCGCTTTAACAGGATCTTTCTTTAAATATCCCTGAACAAGTTCCTCGACTATCTCAAAATTATTATGTATAAAATTTCTGCATTCTATTTTTTCCTTTTTTGATAGTTGATCTAAAAAGATATCAAAGGTCTTCATTTTCACTGTATTGCTCAATTCTCTTTTTATTTTTTTTACAATTTTTTTATCTGTTTTGTTCTTTGACATATTCTTATCTGCATACTTTTGTATTCTTTTATGATATCGTTTAGAAGCTGAATCAATATATTTAACACTTTG
>JAHHTM010000118.1 GCA_020024675.1 Muricomes sp. | reverse complement strand
GTCCATGCGGGAACAGGCAGGAAAAGTCGGATATGTTCTTCAAAATCCAGATAATCAGATTGTGACAGATAAAGTCTGGCATGAACTTGCTTTCGGAGTGGAAAATTTAGGTCTGGATCAGCAGACCATAAGACTTCGCGTGGCAGAGATGGCCAGCTTTTTTGGAATACAAAACTGGTTTATGAAACATGTAGAGGAACTATCAGGTGGACAAAAACAGCTTTTAAATCTGGCATCTGTCATGACCATGCAGCCGGATGTCCTTGTTTTGGATGAACCTACTTCACAGTTAGATCCGATTGCTGCGAGTGAATTTTTGTCGACCATAAGAAAAATAAATCAAGATCTTGGAGTTACCATTATTTTGATTGAACATCGCCTGGAGGAAGTATTTCCAATGGCGGATAAAGTACTTGTTCTGGAGGATGGAAAACAGATATTTTATGATACCCCGGAAAAAGTGGGAAAAGCACTTTCCGATCATGAATTATTTCTGGCAATGCCAAGTCCGGTACAGATTTATAATAAAACAGGACAAAAAGGATGCTGTCCTTTGACAGTGTGTGAAGGAAGAAACTGGCTGGAACAATATTATGGTGAAAAGAGGGGAAGACTACTTCCAAAACCGGCTATCTCAAAAACAGAACAAAGTCAAAAAGAAACTGTGGTGGAGGCAAAAGAAATCTGGTTTCGCTACAGCAAAGAAGATAAAGATGTGGTAAAAGACCTTTCTATGCAGGTGAAAAAAGGAGAACTGTATTGTATCCTTGGTGGAAATGGAACGGGAAAGAGTACTACATTATCTTTACTAAGTGGTATTCGTAAGCCTTACAGGGGAAAAATCTATTTAGATGGCAAAGACATTCGAAAAATAAAAGACAAAGACTTGTTTCAAAATTTTCTGGGAGTACTTCCACAAAATCCTCAAAGTCTGTTTGTAAAAGATACACTTCAGGATGATTTAGATGAAATGCTGGCCGGTCTTTCTTCATCCGAGAAAAAGAGAAAAAAGGAAGTCCAAAAGCAGGTAATAGAAGATACCCAGATCGGACATTTGTTAGCCATGCATCCATATGACTTAAGTGGTGGGGAACAGCAAAGAGCGGCTCTTGCAAAAGTACTGTTGCTAGAACCAAAGATTTTGCTTCTGGACGAACCGACGAAAGGTCTGGATGGATTTTATAAAAGTAAACTTGCCCAGATTTTTAAAAGATTGCAAGAACGTGGAATTACCATCGTAATGGTTTCCCATGATATAGAATTTTGTGCTTCCTATGCAGATACCTGTGCATTGTTTTTTAATGGAGGAATTGTCACTTCCGGGAATGCACAAGAATTTTTCACGGGAAATAGTTTTTATACAACAGCAGCAAACCGAATGGCGCGGAATATCTTCCCGAATGCCGTAACAGTAAAGGATGTGATCAGTTTATGCAACGAAAACAGCCATCAGGAATAGATACAAGAATGCTGCTTCCAGTGTATGTGGGAATTTTCTGCATTTTTAGTTTCTGGATGCTCCCTGTTTTTTCTTCACCGCAACTTCGATACGAAGGAGTAGCCGAAACATACCGGTTGATAAATACAGAGATGTTCGTGGATAACCTTCAGAAATTTTTTATGAATGGTGGAAAACTTTCCATGGAATGGTTGCAGATCGTTGGAATTATAGGTGCAATCGTAGTATCCATTGTATTATTTTTTTCCATGTTTTCGATTTTTCGGAAAAGTAACAAGAAGCTATTATTTGTAAAAGCAGCATATATTCTTACATTTATTTTTTCGGCAGCGATAGTGATCATTTCTTTTTATATGAATGCAGTTGTAAATAAGGCATTGGGAATAGAGAACAATTTTTTTAATCTGACTGTTCGTGCTCTTTTTCGGCCAACCTTTGGTGTTTATGCGGATATACTGTTGTCAGTTTTGATGCTTATGACCACAGACAGGCTTTTAAATGGGACAAAAAATCAGGAAAGTGCTGCAGTTACAGAAAGAGTCTGGAAGGAAGATAAAAAGATTGGGAAAAGAACAATAACAGCCGGTCTTATTCTAGTGATCGGCATCCCTTTTGTCATCTTTTTTGGAATTTTTTTCTTGAATGACAGAAGTAATGTGTTTATCGGATTATGTATTATTTTATTAGCTTCCCTGCCGTTTATTATGGTGTTTGAAGACCGAAAACCTCAGGCAAGAGAGCTGATTTTAATTGCAGTTTTAGCAGCAATTGCAGTTGTGGGACGTGTGGCGTTTTTTATGTTTCCACAGTTTAAGCCTATGACAGCCGTCATCATTATTGCCGGGGCAGGACTTGGAGCAGAAGCCGGATTTTTGACCGGAGTAGTGGCCGGATTTGTATCCAACTTTTTCTTTGGTCAGGGACCGTGGACACCATGGCAGATGTTTGCACTTGGAATCATAGGTTTTCTTGCGGGAGTTTTGTTTTATAACAAAAATCATTCCCACTACAAAATTAAGTTGTGTGTATATGGTGGAATTGCGACTTTCTTCATTTATGGATTTCTTATGGATACTGCTTCGGTATTAAATTTCACACAGGAAATGTCCTTTAGCGTTTTTATTGCAACGTATGTAAGTGGGATTGCATTTAATGCAGTGCATGCATTTTCCACCATTGTTTTTCTATATATTCTGTCTGAACCGATGGAGCGAAAATTAAACCGGATTAAAAAGAAATATGGGGTTCTTCAGTGTTGATTTTCAAAAGTTGAAATAGTACAATAACAAAGTATGGGGAGAAAATAAGGGAGAATTTCATATGAAGAAAAAACGTTATTTAGTACTATTAGTCACAATCATTTCGCTTTTGATGTCAGGGTGTGAACCAAAGCCTGAAAAGATGCTTCAAGAACTGTCATCTAAAGTAGAAAGTGTAAAAAGTCTTGCAGAAGTTCCGGAGTATTCCGGAGAACCTTATGTCATATTAGATGACAATGTGCCGGAGTTTGAAGAAGAGGAACTTACGACCAAGTCCTTTGAGGAATACAGTTCTCTTGATGAACTTGGAAGATGTGGAACGGCTTATGCCAACATCAGTCAGGAGCTTATGCCTGACGAAGAACGTGGAGCAATCGGACAGGTGAAACCAAGTGGATGGCAGACTGTAAAATATAATGGTCTCATCGACGGAAATTATTTGTATAACCGTTGTCATCTGATTGGATTTCAGCTGGCAGGAGAGAATGCCAATAAAGAGAATCTGATCACAGGAACAAGATACTTAAATGTAATTGGTATGCTTCCGTTCGAAAATGAGGTGGCAGACTATGTCAAAAATACCGGCAATCATGTGCTTTACAGAGTGACACCTATATTTCAGGGGGACAACCTTGTGGCAGATGGCGTACAGATGGAAGCAAAGTCTATAGAGGATGATGGGGAAGGCGTACAGTTTAATGTATTCTGCTATAATGTCCAGCCACAGATTACCATCAATTATGCTACCGGTGAAAGTGCAGAAGATAAAGATGCAGATGTGAAACTTACGGAAAATAAGGAGTCTTCTAAGAATCAGGAAAAGCAGACATACATCGTAAATAAAAATACCCATAAGTTTCATAAAAAAGACTGCTCTTCGGTAAAAGATATGAAGCCACAGAATAAAAAAGAGTATAAAGGTACAAAAGAAGAACTGATTCAACAAGGATACGAACCATGTGGCAATTGTAAACCGTGATTATAAGAAGGAGGGGAGTGATCCCCTCCGTTTGAATTTGGGAGAAAAATCATGAGAGAAAGAAAAAATAAATATCTGGATTTATTTCTGACCTTTATGGAGATTGGAGCGTTTACATTTGGAGGCGGCTACTCCATGATTCCATTTATAGATGAAATCTGTGTAGAAAAGAAAAAGTGGATTACACAAGAGCAGATGGGAAATATCCTTGTGATCGCAGAGTCCACTCCTGGACCTATGGCAATCAATTGTTCCACCTTTGTAGGTTATCTAAAAGGTGGAATGACAGGGGCTTTTCTGGCAACGACCGGAGTTGTACTTCCATCCTTTTTTATTATTTTGCTCATTGCCATGTTTCTAGATCATTTTCTGGAAATTACGATCGTGGCCAATGCTTTTAAAGGGATAAAGATTGCAGTAGGAATCTTGATTTTAAATGCAGCATTTAACATGATAAAACGTCAGAAAAAAGAGATGATACCACAACTTATCTTATATGGAGCGGCAGTGGTAATGCTTCTTATCAATCTTTTTTCCTGGAATTTTTCGTCCATCAGTCTTTTGCTCATAGCAGGATTATTCACACTGGTATTGTATCTGATCCACTGTTTTCTGTTTCAGAAAGGTGGTGACAGGTTGTGATCTATCTTCAGTTGTTTATCGGATTTTTAAATGTTGGTTTTTTTGCTTTTGGAGGCGCTTATGGAGCAATCCCTCTGATTCGAGATGTGGTGTTATCCCATGGCTGGCTTACAGAGGAAGCTCTTACCTATATGATCGCAGTCAGTGAGAGTACACCAGGATCCATCGTTGTAAACCTTTCTACCTATGTAGGATATAGTCAGGCAGGCATTTTTGGAGCGTTTTGTGCTACATTTGCAGCTGTGCTTCCGGCATTTCTGATTATTCTTTTCATATCTATGGTTTTGAAAAATGTGATAAAGATGAAAGGTGTACAGGCAGTATTATATGGACTAAACCCTTGTGTGGCCGGAATCATTCTTGCCACGGGTGTTTATATGGTAGGACAAAATCTATTTTTGGTTCATCATGGAGCTCGTGCAGGAATCAAAGAACTGATTCTTACAGTTGTTCTTGGTGGAATTATGTTTGGAGGCAAAAAAGTCTTTGGAAAAAAGGTATCTCCAATTACATTGATCATGATTGCAGCTGTGCTTGGTATGGTCGTGTACGGAGTGTAAATAAATTTCCAAAGAGTTATTGACATATGCCATTAATAGGGTATAATGAATATTATAAATGACATATGCCATTAACTTTAAGGAGGTGAGTGGTATGCCAAGGCCAAGAAAATGTAAAAAAATCTGCTATCTTCCCCATAATCTGGAGTTTCGACCGGTGACAGAATCAGCCAATGAATCTTGTGTATTTCTGACATTAGTTGAATTTGAGACGATCCGTCTGATCG
>JAHHTM010000117.1 GCA_020024675.1 Muricomes sp. | reverse complement strand
ACACTCGTAAGCCACTGACAACTATCGTAAAGGAGTATTGATATGCCCAAACTTTTATCTTGTTCATTTAATATTGACACTGGCTGTGTTGAACTGAAGTTCAGTGACCGCAGTATGATTTCTATATACTGCACAGGGGTAGAGGATTCCATTGAAACCACCATCTACTCCCGTGCAGAGATGGACTGGCTCATTTACAACGATCCGCTGTCCTACGCTCAGCTGGTGCTGGGCGGCACGCTGGAGGATTACTTGAAGAGGGTAGCTGGGAAGCATAGTGTGGACTTAGAAAATTATTAACTCAAACAAAGAGGCAGAGTATTTTCCCAATACTCTGCCTCTTTAGGTAACCATATAATTGTTACCGCAAAATTTATATAACGACTATTTTGCCATTACAACATTCTCATTCTCCAAATCTAAGTTAATGCAATTTTCTTTTCCGAAAAGATTCTCTGCAGTTTTTATAACACCAGCGGACGGGGCAGGATAATAAACAACCAAGTTATCTTTAGCACGGGTACAGCACACATAAAAAAGTTTTTTAGTTCTGTTTAGGATATTAGGATAGCTCTTTTTCTGCGCTGAAGTTAGCGTTTCTTGAATATCTGGATCAAATAAATATTCAAAATTATAATTATTCCATCCGCCATTATGTAGAATGATTAAAACATCCCTGAACTCAAGTCCTTTTATTTTGTGTTGTGTTGAAAACGGCATATAGCCTTCAAGGTATTCATATAATTTCTGAAATTCTGAGAATGCTACATTCTTTACACGCCAATACAAGTATTCATTATTCTCTATAAATTTTTTCAATTTATCGTCAATAACACATAAATGTTCTGCATCGGCGTACTGAATAACACTTTCTATCGTTCCCGTTGCTTGCTGCTTTAACTTGTCAATACATTCTTTCACTCTCTTTTTATCTGGTATGGAACAAATTGGAAAGGATATTTTTTTGATAAGTTCATGATAATTCTTGGATTCGTATAAAAAAAGAATATTTTGAATCTTAAATAGGTGTTGTATTAAAAAATCTCGCTTAGGTTCCTTTACGGAACCATCAGAATCTGCATTGTCATCAATCAAGTTCTCCTTATCCAAATAAATTTTTTTAACCTTAGCATATGGCCAGTCTTTTATATGATCATATAAGAAGTTTGCTTCTTCATTCTCAAGAAGAACTTGTAGATGTGTTTTTCCTCTACGATCTCCATTCTTATATTTCCAATCCATGGCTTTCACAACAGTATCAAAAGATTCCTCTTCACAAATGACAAAACCTGTTTCCTTAGCTTTTCTTTTGAATTCTTCCTTGAATTTCATAATGGGATCCTTGTCATAGATTTCCATCAATTTAGAAAAACCAGCTTCATCTGCAATAAGGTTATGAGTAAGTCGCAATTCTTTGGTCTCTTTAGAATCTGTAAAATCCCAGTTTTCAACTACATTGGATGCTTTTACTAATTCGAGATTAAAATCTTTAGAATACAGGAATCTGGCAGTGCCTTGTTTTACTTTCCCATTTTCCATATTGGGTGCTGTTATATCTGAAGAAGGCTCCTGCACCAAACCATCGGTCCTTATCTCATTGGAAAGATTAATAACAGCTTGCGGATTACGCCTATTTTGCTTTTTCTCAACTTTGTAAACTATATTAGCACCAATATAGTCATCAATATCTCCCACTCCATGTTCATATATCGACTGCATTGAATCTCCAAAAAATCCAATTATATTTTGCTTGGTTCTCATTTGCAAAAACTTAAGCAAAATTTCTACTACTAATGGTGACGTATCTTGATACTCATCTACGAAGATAAACTGATACTTGTCTAGAAGCAAATCGCAGAGTTTTGGATATTTAGAGTACATCCTATTGGCTAAAATTAAAACCTCGTCATGAGAAATTTCTCCACGATCAATTCTTACATACTCTTTATATTGGATACCATTTTCAAATGTATTTGTATATTTCTCATTTGGATTTGGATTAGGGATCTTAACCGCTGGATCATTTATAAGTTCTAGAAGAGTACTTTTTGCCTCTTTTTGAAATCTACAAATCATATCCCATAAAAAATCGTGAATTGTAGAAACTCTTAAATTTTTAATACTTGCTCTATTTTTAATTTCTTTTGCTGCCGCATTAGTATATGTAATACATGCTATCTCAGCTGAAGGATATTCGATTGCTACATTTTGAAGTACTTCGACTAAAGAGTAAGTTTTTCCGCTGCCAGCGCCACCACTCAACAAAAAGTTATGCCCTTTTCTAATGTGATTGAGGATTTCGTTCAATTCAGGATTTTTTTCTAATTCTTTCTCAGCCATATCAGCCCCTCCTCAATGTAAGGCGGTATTTCCCAATTGGAATATGTACAGTTATCTTTGGCAACGCTATGCAATAAAACATCAAGCGCAAATGATGATTTACTTTTAACACATGTTGTTGCAACTTTATATGCATCTTTTTTATAGTTTCCGTTTTTATATTTTTCTGTTACATCTTCTTTATTTTTAAGACTTTCCCATGTACTAATGGTATTGGATAAGAACTCTCTGTTGATTTGAATGAATGCATCTTCAAAACTTCGAGGATAATAATCTTCCTCTTTCGTCTGATACACTATCATCAAATTGCCTGTAGGCGAAGTACACCAATTGTTTTCTACTTTGTCTAGGCTTTTATCGTTTAGGGGCAACGTTGTAAAAAAGTTAAGTTCACTTCCTTGCGCATTGTCTAGATATTCTTTTAATGGCTTTTGGTAATAGTGCTTCAATGCGTTATTTGAGGTATGTGTTCCGCTTTCTACTGAACACGCCTCTATATTGGTTCTGTTGTTTCCATTTTTATCACGTTTCACTACTTCTTCTCCAGCATCAATATCTGTAATGATTAAGGTCTTAATTCCAACAAAAGCCAAGAACTTATCAAATATTTGTGAGTATGCCCCACTGGCTATAAGAGATATATTTTGTGACAACATTGGTACTTCATCTTTCGTTGGATGCTCTTCATCAACTTTTTTCAGCATAGCTGGAAGCAGGATATTTTCTGTTTCACCTTCATATAGAATGACCTTATCAGCAAAGAATATCTCTGCACAATTTAACGTTAAATATTGCTTAAGAAACTTAAAATGGTTATGATCTGGATTTTTTTCGTTTTTATATTCAATCTCAAGCTGCTTTAAATTCTTTGAAATGACATTAGTGCTGCTCACTCTTCTGAAATATTTTATATCATCGAAATCACATTCTGCTACTATATGAGAAGAATGTGTAGTGATAATTGTCTGCAAGTTAACCAATGCATTCCCGTTTTCATCGGAGATACCTTCAGTCAATAGCTCTTTTATATTCTTTATGAAAATGTATTGCAACTGAGGATGTGTATGTGCTTCCGGCTCTTCAATAAAAAGCAAATTTATATCCGAGGGACGCTTAGCTTTATCATTCTGTTTTAAGAAATCTCCCAAATAGATTTCGACTTCCATAATCATGCTAATTAAATTCAGATATCCTAATCCATTATAACTTTCAGGTAACTCATGATTGTTATTTTGATATACAACTGTTGTATTTCCTTTTAGTAGTTGTTGCTGGCTTAATGACGATATAATCCGCACAACTGTTTCGCTTTCGCGTATGCCACCAAACTTTTTTATTTTATCAATGACATTTTTGAACAGACCTTCATATACGCCTGTTAAAGTTTCGTCTGTGTTTTGCAATGTTCCTTCAAATTCAATTACCTCTGGATTCTCTTGATCAGATTTTGTTTTTTCGTAGTATCGACTGGATAGTTGCGATAATGTACTGTCTCCCTCTTTATTGACTGTATCTCTACGCGCACTGATGCAACGGAAGCAAATTATTTTACTCAGATCCAAATCCTTTGAATCCAGGATAGAATATTCTATGTTTGATGCTTCCTTTGTTTTTTCATCATAAAGCACAGCTTTTCTATAGGATTCAAAATATTTTCTATGTCGCGTTTTTATAAAGGACTCAAAAGCATCTTGGTTCTTACTTTTCTTATGATCTTTATATCTTTGAATATAACTATCGAAATCCTCTTTAAGCTGATTTAGTTTTGTTGGACTCAGCATATATTCAAATTTTATAACAACCATATTATTATTGGGATCTAGATCAAGTATTAATGGCTGAATATTTGCTAAATTATCCTTTTCATCATACTGAATGTAGAGTAAAAGCTCAATTCCTTTAATTGCTACATCGTTCCAATCTTTATCTTCCTCACTTACAAATGAGTACAGAACATCTTGAAATGTGCTATTGAAATCATCGTATGAGAAATTATTTGTAGAACTTTGTGTCCCAATAAATTTTTCTAAAATAGACAATAAAGAGGTTTTTCCGCAATTGTTTTTTCCTATCACAAGTGATAGCTCGTCCTCAAGATCAAAGTCGAAATTCTGCAATATACGGTAATTGTTAACATGAATTCTCGTAATTTTCACAATGAAATCTCCCCTTTATGTAAATTTTGTGCTGCCCTTATTTGGTTTATACTATAGAACTTTACTTTATAGTGATTTCCAAAAACATCTAAAGGTGTGTGATATTTTTATAGTTTTGTATTTCTCATAAAAAGCAACCGACACAAACCAGAAACAGAAATACGCCATAATGCCATTTATATATAAAACCTATGGTTAATTAACAATTTCTTTTGTATTTTACCAATTTTATTGTATCGCATTATCGGTATAATAGCAATTACTTCCATATTTACTTTCTTTGCTCAATTCTTAGCGATAATAAGCTCATTTTCCGCTTATAAGCTAGAGCTATGATCTTAGAATAAATTTAGGTTCCTCTTCTTGTTTAAGACAAGAAAACACAGAATCTGCAAGTCATGCACTGTACTAACAAGGGCTACCGTGTTTCACGGTAGCCCTTGTTTTATCCCTATTTATATTCCTCCATCTGATCAGCAAGATGCTTTAAACCACGGTTAATACTTTCCCGAACGGCATTCTCAGCGACACCCTCTTGCCGGGCAATCTCTGCCTTGCTCATGCCAAGATAAAAATGAGCATAGATTCGCTTGACCTGCTTTTCCGGCAGCTCCATAACGACAGCATACAGCTTCTTCT
>JAHHTM010000116.1 GCA_020024675.1 Muricomes sp. | reverse complement strand
TACAGAGGTAAGGTAAAATTTACAAATGTAGCAGAGTAATTAACAGAGCATATTAATTAGCTTTGGGAGGAGGAAAATGCGTGAGTAACGAAAAGAAACAGGTACTTGCATTCGATTTCGGTGCTTCCAGTGGACGTGCTATTATTGGTACTTTGGAAGATGGCAAGATCAAAATGGAAGAAGTTCATCGCTTCTCTAATGATCCGGTTATTATCGGCAAGACAATGTATTGGGATACACTTAGACAATTCTTTGAGATTAAACAGGGTATCATCAAAGCAAAACAAAAAGGTGGATTTGACAGTATCGGTATTGATACATGGGGTGTGGATTTCGGCCTTCTTGATGATCAGGGTGTTTTACTTGAAAGCGCTGTACATTATAGAGACGACAGAACACTTGGTATGCAGGAAGAAGTATTTAAAGCTATTCCAAAAGATGAACTGTACAATCTTACAGGAAATCAGTTTGAAAACTTTAACACAATTTTCCAGCTTTATTCACTTGTTAAGAAAAGACCTTGGCTTCTTGAAAGAGCAGACAAACTTTTGTTAACACCAGATTTATTCAACTATTTCCTTACAGGAGAGAAGAAAGCTGAATATACAATGGCCACAACAACACAGCTTATGGATGCTGCAAATAAAGTTTGGTCAGACAAGATTATGGATTCCCTTCAGATTCCAAAGAACATCTTCCCAGAAATCGTTCCAAGTGGTACGATCGTAGGACAGTTAAGTGATCAGATTTGTGATGAACTTGGTATAGCACCTGCAAAAGTAGTAGCTGTAGCCAGTCATGATACACAGAGTGCTGTAGTATCAGTTCCTACACAGGAAGACGACCTTATGTTTATCAGCTGTGGTACATGGAGCTTATTTGGTACAGAATTAAAAGCACCAGTTATTGGAGAAAAGTCATTAGAGTGTAATGTAAGTAATGAAGGTGGTTATGGAGACACAACTACACTTCTTAAGAACATTATCGGATTATGGCTTGCACAGGAAAGCAGAAGACAGTGGATCCGAGAAGGTCAGGAATATTCATTTGGTGAGTTAGAGCAGATGGCACAGAAAGTTGAGCCATTCCAGAGCTTTATTGATCCAGACTCTCCAGAGTTTGTTCCAGCAGGAAATATTCCAGAGAGAATCAGAGAGTTCTGCCGTAAGACAGGACAGAAAGTTCCAGAAACTATTGGAGAAATTATGTGCTGTATCAATCAGAGCCTTGCAATGAAATATAGATATGCATTAGAGCAGATTGAAGAGTGTACAGGTAAACATTATGATACAATTCACATGATCGGTGGAGGAATCCAGAGCAAACTTCTTTGTCAGATGACAGCAGGAGCAAGCGGACGTAAGGTTATCGCAGGCCCTATTGAAGCGACAGCTCTTGGAAATATTGCTGTTCAGTTCATGGCACTTGGTGAAATCAAGGATATGAAAGAAGCAAGAGCAATTATTGCAAATTCAGAAACTACATATGAGTATCTTCCACAGGATGCTGAAAAGTGGGATGCTGCATATGAAAAATTTAAAACATTTATTAAATAAATAGTCAAGGAGGAGATAACAATGGCAGAATCAAGACTTATTGGCGGTTACCCAGTAATCGGAATCAGACCTACAATCGATGGACGTAGAGGAGTTTATAAAATTCGTGAAGGTCTCGAAGAGCAGACAATGAACATGGCTAAATCAGCAGCTAAATTATTTACAGACAACTTAAGATATTCAAATGGTGAGCCAGTTAAAGTTGTAATCGCTGATACAACAATCGGACGTGTTGCTGAATCAGCAGCATGCGCTGAAAAATTCAAAAAAGAAGGCGTTGATATTACTCTTACAGTAACACCTTGCTGGTGCTATGGTGCTGAAACAATGGATATGGATCCTATGACAATCAAAGCTGTTTGGGGATTCAACGGAACAGAGAGACCAGGAGCTGTATATCTTGCATCTGTACTTGCTACACATGCACAGAAAGGTCTTCCAGCTTTCGGTATCTACGGACACGAAGTTACAGAGGCTGATGATGCTGAAATTCCAGCTGATGTTAAAGAAAAACTTTTAAGATTTGGACGTGCTGCAGTTGCTGCTGCAACAATGAGAGGAAAATCTTACTTACAGATTGGTTCTATCTGTATGGGAATCGGTGGATCAATCATGGATCCAGCATTCATCGAAGAATACCTTGGTATGCGTGTAGAGTCTGTTGACGAAGTTGAAATTATCCGTCGTATGACAAACAACATTTATGATGAAGAAGAATTCCAGAAAGCTCTTGCATGGACAAAAGAAAAATGCAAGATGGGATTTGATAAGAACCGTGAAGATCTTCAGAGAACTCCTGAAGAAAAAGAACAGGATTGGGAATTCACAGTTAAGATGATGTGTATCGTTAAAGACCTTATGAATGGTAACAAAAACCTTCCAGAAGGATGCGAAGAAGAGATGGTTGGACACAACGCTCTTGCAGCTGGTTTCCAGGGACAGAGACAGTGGACAGACTTCTATCCAAACGCTGACTTTACAGAGGCTATGTTAAATACATCATTTGACTGGAATGGAGCTAGAGAGCCATACATCCTTGCAACAGAAAATGATATCCTTAACGGACTTGGAATGATGTTCTCTAAACTTCTTACAAACTCAGCTCAGATGTTCGCAGATGTTCGTACATACTGGAGCCCAGAGGCTGTTAAGAGAACAACAGGATATGAGCTTGAAGGACACGCTAAAGAAGCTAACGGATTTATTCACCTTATCAACTCAGGAGCTTGCTGCCTTGACGCTAATGGACAGGCTAGAGATGCTGAAGGTAACAGATGTATGAAACCTTGGTATGAGGTAACAGAAGCAGATCAGGATGCTATCATGGAAAACACAACATGGAACTATGCTGACCTTGGATACTTCAGAGGTGGTGGATTCTCTTCAAGATTTAAGACAGACGTTGAAATGCCAATGACAATGATCAGACTTAACCTTGTTAAGAATTTAGGACCAATGCTTCAGATTTGTGAAGGATGGTCAGTTGAACTTCCAGAAGAAGTTGATGAATATCTGTGGAAGAGAACAGACTACACATGGCCATCAACATGGTTTGTTCCAAGAGTTACAGGAGAAGGTGCATTTAAATCTGCATACGATGTAATGAATAACTGGGGCGCTAACCACGGTGCAATCAGTTACGGACATATCGGTGCTGACCTTATCACACTTTGCTCTATCTTAAGAATTCCAGTTGCTATGCACAACGTTCCTGAAGAAGATATCTTCAGACCATCTTGCTGGAATGCGTTTGGACAGGACAAAGAAGGACAGGACTACAGAGCTTGCCAGGCATATGGACCAATGTACAAAACTATTAAATAGTTTATAATTAATGCCGAAAATCCCTTTAGGGATTCCTTATAAAACTAATACCTATCAAAAGCAAAGAGTGCCTGTTTTAACATGGCACTCTTTGCGCCCAAAAAAAGAAAATTATCTATTATAATCAGGAGGATATTGAAATGTTAAAAGGAATACCACAGATTTTATCACCAGAGTTATTAAAAGTATTATGTGAGATGGGACATAGTGACCGTCTTGTAATTTCTGATGGAAACTTCCCAGCAGAATCAATGGGAAAAAATGCTATTGTTATTCGCATGGATGGACATGGAGTTCCAGAAATCTTAGATGCTATTCTTCAGGTTTTCCCACTTGACACATATACAGAAAAACCAGTCAATCTTATGGAAGTTGTTCCTGGTGATACTGTTGAAACTCCAATCTGGGATACATATAAAGAAATCGTTGCTAAATATGACGATAGAGGAGCAGAAGCTGTTGGAAATATTGAACGTTTCAAATTCTACGATGAAGCAAAAGAGGTATACGCTATCATCGCAACAAGTGAAAAAGCATTATATGCAAACATTATGCTTCAGAAAGGTGTAGTAGTTGAATAATAAAAGCTATATACATATCATATGAGAAATGCGTCGGAAATAGTTTTACTATTTCCGACGTTTTTATTATGTTATAATAGAGAAAATATGTTATAAAAAAATAAGGTATGAATATACTTAATTAAGTTTAGAAAGAGTAGAAGAAGGGTATCGGAATGCATAAAGAAGAAAAAAGAGTTGAAAAGGTAAAATTATGGATAGAGATTGGACTAGCTATATTAATTTTTGCTGTTGTGTTGAAAAATAATTATAAAGATACTCTTCAAAGTAAAGAATATTCAAAAAAAGAAGTTCAAACAGATGAAGTTCAAATGGCTGAAAAAGAAAATAAAAATGCAAGAACAAAAATAGACAAGGTAGAAAAAGAAGAAGCGGTGCAGCTTACGTCAACAGATGGCTTTTATCCAATTATGGGAAAAAGCGATGTAACAGTAGATAAAATGGTAACTTATTTTAAAGAAAATGGTGGGGAATACCCGAAAGATGCCATGAAGCAGGGGGGAGCAGATAGCATAGAAACTTTTTGTCAAATGTATTATGATGAAGCAGTGGCAGAAGGAGTAAGACCAGAAGTTGCATTTGCACAAACGATGATCGAGACAGGATGGCTTCAATATGGTGGAGATTCTACAGTAGAACAGTTCAATTTTGCTGGAATTGGAACGACCGGAGGTGGTGTAAAAGGAGAAAGTTATCCAGATGTACAAACAGGAATTCGAGCGCAGATCCAACATTTAAAAGCATATGCAACGGAAGAAGAACTGAAGCAAAATTGCGTGGATACAAGGTATGATTATGTAAAAAAAGGATGTGCACCATATGTGGAGTGGCTTGGGCAGAAAGAAAATCCAGAAGGTACAGGATGGGCTACAGCAGAAAGATATGGCTATTCTATTGTGAGAGTTATCAGAGATTTAAGTGAGAAATAAAAGAGAGGGTCAGTGAAATATGTTAATATTCAATGAAGAATCTTGACAAAAGAACAGTAGAAAGTTATTATAAAAAATAGTTGATTTAGAATCAATATTTTATGATTAAAGGTTATGATGAAGAGGAGTACATAACAACAACTGCCAGAGAGAACCATTCGTGGCTGCAAGATGGTTTCAGAATGAAGTTATGGAAGGTAGCTTCTGAACCGGAGTCCAGAACATTTAAGAGTAAGGATTCACGG
>JAHHTM010000115.1 GCA_020024675.1 Muricomes sp. | reverse complement strand
CATTGGTTTTTGTCTTTAATCCTCTGTAAAATGGAATCACAATCAAAAGACAGGGGAAAAAATTCGCCAAGGCGTAACCAGACTACACAATCTTTATTTTGATTCCAAGCTGTGATTGCTTTTCGTGGGACGTTGAAATTGAATATAAACCAAACAGGTATATTCCCTGTATCTCAAGCCGGATGATGGATAACTTGTCTGAGATAGGAAATACTTCTTATGGTTAATAGCTATCTTATTGCTGTGAATCCGGATATATTCATTTCTTACCTGAAACCTGAGCGGTGACGGTTACTATATCGAATAATGGCGGATATGAATATCACTTCCTTAATCACCTAGGCAAAGAAAATTAATAAACTTTCAGTGGATTAATCTTTTACAGAAGATACCTTAAGCAAAAGTCGCAATATGTAATATAAAAAAGCAATTTGTGCGTAGAATCTCATTCAGAATATGCTATCATTAAATTAACCTAAACATTAATGGAATATTGTGGAGCACTATAGGTATCGTAATTTCAATGAGAGGTTTAATGTTGACAATGTTCTATTGCGCAAAGAAGGTCAATGAAATTACAGTCATACTTATAATCAACGCAATGCTGATTTCTTTTATGTAAAAGGTATACTAAAACAGTATTCTAAATCATGATTTCACCGGATCAACCATCGTGTAAATGTAAAGCCTATCAACGAAAGTTGAAACGGTTATCGAATTTATGGTTGAGGAGCAGAATCATCTGACAGGGAGTATTTTTATGAATATCAACTCATATCATTTGCCAGCCTCCGGCATGGCAGAAAATTTTGCCGTGGATGAATCGGTTACGATGGACAATAAATTAACATTAAAACAAAGAATGACCTCTAGAAATAACCCTAAAAACTTAGAATGGTTACGGGATGCAGGGATGGGGCTATTTATTCACTGGTCGCTGGACTCTCAGCTGGGGTGCGTTATTAGTCATTCGCTGGTTGGTGCCTCTAAAGATTACACCGATCGTTTTTATCAGGAACTTCCAAAAACATTAAACCCCAGAAAGTGGGATTTCGATCACCTGGCAGAGCTTACCAAGTTAGCAGGATTCCAGTATGCGGTTTTTACCACTAAGCATCACAATGGGTTTTGCCTCTGGAACACCAAAACTACGGATTTTAATATCGTCAATACTCCATACGGAAGGGATCTGGTTCAGCAGTACGTGGAAGCTTTCCGAAAGCAGAAAATTCGAGTGGGATTCTATTTTTCCCCGGAAGATTTTTACTATCTGCGTAACTGCAACCAGACGATTACCCGTTCCCCTGTGAAGCCGTATTCCAAAGAAGTTATGGATGGCTATCGCACCTTGCTGACAGAACAGATGACTGAACTTATGCAAAATTTTGGAAAAATTGATGTCATGTTCTTTGACGGTGGCGAAGATATGTATAACGAAGAAGGAGAGTCACTTCAGCAGCTCTGTATGCGAATTGCCTGGGATCTTCAGCCTGATATTTTAATAACGCGAGGTGCAATTCCTACGCCGGAACAACAAATTCCTGGCGTTGGTGCAGATTTTGCCTGGGAGGCATGTATGACTTTAGGAACGGCTTGGCAGTACCAGCCTACAAATGAACAGTATAAAACCGGTCTTCAGATAATTCGCATTCTTACCGAAACCCGAGCTAAGGGCGGCAGCCTCTTGTGGAATATTTGCCCTGATACCAACGGGGAGCTCTGCCACGAACAAGAGGGACTTATCCGTGAGCTGGCGTTGTGGCATTTCTTGAATCAGGAAGCAATTCACAACACGCGTCCTTGGATTATTACCAATGAGGACTCTACTTGGTTACTGCGTTCCAAAGATGGAGATGCTGTTTATGCAGTACTCTTTGATGTAGCGGACTGGAATCGCGGTCAACGGCGTGAATTTTTACTTAAGTCCGTCAAGTCTAGTCCTAACACTACAGTGGAGATTCTTGGACAATCTAGTGAGTTGACGGAGTATCGTCCAGACCTGGATGCCCATACCTATTGGGAGCAAAGAAAAGATGGTCTCCACATTTCTGCTATGCACGCCCAACGAATTTATTGCGGTACCCAGTGGAGAAACCCTTTGGTTTTAAAAATCACATACCCTGTTGCAGCATTTGTTCCGATGATTGTACAGACACTGCATGATCGGCTTTCTCAAGATACTAATGGTGTTACCCTTTTCGCTGAAGTAGAAACTCTTGGAAGTTTTAGACAGGCAACTTTGGCTTTTGATTTTCGGGAATATCCCGGATTCGCTCTATCATCCTATGAAACCGGTTGGAAAAGGCTAACGGGGAAAAATGTTTCTGCCTCTGGAAGCTACGCTTGTCATGTAGAAAATCTCAATTCCGGTATTACCTACCAGTATCGTGCTGTACTTTTTAACAACAGAAATACTATGTATGGAGAAATGAACCTGTTTACCAGAATCTGAGCCACATAGAAAGCATTTTAGATGATAAAAAAATAACAAATAGGTAAAAGCAGAGCATATTATTTGAGGTGTACCGAAGTTTGGGAGAATTTTGACACGGTTTGAATAAAATAAGGTGCCCATATCCCAGCCGATTTTTTCAAGGCGGATTATATGGATTACACACTCAGGAAAATTCGTTAGGGCTTTGAAAACGAACATTAATGTACATCTGTGAATGAATAAAAAGTCGCCCATCAAATGCCATGAAGATAATCATATTTTCATACAGATGAGGGGCGTCCAATTTGTAAAAGGCAGTGAATAAAAACTGAGGTTTTCGCAGCGGAGATAATCTAGGGTAATTAGATTATCTCGATGGTCGACATGTTTTATTTTATTTCTAATTATGGTCCTTTTCTTTTAGCATAGGACCAGAAATGGTACGGTTGAAAAAATCAATGAGTGGCCCCATAAAGAAAGCTGTGAGCACAGTTCCAACACCAACAATAGTGGGAATCTGGCTAGGATTGCCGTTTCCAAGAAGATACAGTGCAGTTCCGGCTATAACGCAGATAAGATCGGTACAGATGCGAATATATTTAAATTTTCCAATTTTCCAGGTGTTGGCTAAAATCAGTGCGATTGCATCATAAGTAGATACGCCCAAATCTGCGGTTATATACATTGATGATGATAGGCAAAGAACTACAAAACCGAAAATAAATGCAATACCTCGTACAAATATAGATGGGTTAGGAAAAAATACATGGAGGGTATCATAGGAAAATTGAACAACATAACCCAGTAGAAATAAATTGACTAGTGTTGCAATTCCAATATAATGCCTGTCAAAAATCAACGCAAACAGAAGCAGGCAAGTATTGATAATAACATATAATGTGCCAAAATTAATTGTACTCAGTTGATCAATTCCACTTATAAATGACTGAAAAGGGTCAACGCCGAATGCCGCAAGTTTAAAGAAGCCAATACTGATTGCGCCAATGATAACGCCCAAAAAGGACATAATAATTCTCTTTGCTTTCACAATTAATTTCTCCTATTTATAAAATTTTATACTTTAAAACGGTGATACAAGGGATATAAATTGTATATTTGAAATTTGGAAATACGTATATTTAAACCATTTGCATAAATAATTAAATGTTTATAAGGCCTTTCAACCGGGTACATTCTGCGACAATCATTGTGGGAATGGCGTTGTACAACTCATCCCAAGAAATTACATTCTTCTCCGGAATGGGAACAATTTCAAATTTGAGTGTGGGACGGAAAGAAAGGTGGGAGCGGATCCAGCAATTACACCGGAGATTATCGTCGTTGCTGGGCTCATAAATTCCGTTAAAGGGACTTCCTACAAGAACCTTACCGCCTGAATTGTCAGTACAGCATTTTTCCCAGAAGGGATACAAACGAAACAGGTTACCGTCGGGGAGAAAAGCGTGTTTCCCAGGCTGACAGTATGCGTGGACATGGCGGCCGTTTGTAGGGGGGATGCACGGAATTTCAGGGGCATACAGATTAAGAAAATGCCCGTGAAAGCTACCCTCTGCATGTGTCAACATTCCATCATTTCCAACATAGCACCAGATATGCTCTAGATCATACATATGTTGAATATCGTAATTCCAAAAAAAGGCATATTCTATAATGCACTGACAATTCGGGGGAAGCTTAAGTTCACGACGGAAAGAAGGACTTTTGCAACTTTCCTCCAGAACGGTATAGCCGACCAACTGAAGTGGAATGGTTTCAGCATAGTCATAATGGATAATGGGAAGATAGTTTAATGCAAGGGCACGATGTTCGGTGGAAGAAATACACATGTTTGCAGAATAATCAGTCATGATATAATCCTCTGATTTTACTTAATTTTTGGTGATATAAAAGAGCTTGACGAAGTAATGATATTGATTTAAATTGTTTTGAGTTACAGAAATACAACAAAAATATATAATCGATTTTTCTCCTTTTTATGACAATTTTAATATGAAAATATGGAAAAAAGCACGAAATGAGTGTTGATTTGCGGAAAAAGCCATGGTAAGATATATAGGAAAAATCCTATAAATATATTACACTATTATTAATAACGGAGGGAAAAAGTGAAGAACAGTAGATATTACACCCGCTGTATTACAGCTGGACGTGCTGCAGAAGGGTTGCGTGCAGACTGGCAGGCTCAACTGAGGGAAGTACAAAAGGAGATAGGTTTTGACTACATACGTTTTCATGGAATCTTCCATGATGACATGGCAATTTACCATGAAAACGATGATGGTACATGCAGATACTTTTTTGGATATTTTGATAAGTTGATCGATTTCCTTTTGTCAGTAAATATTCGGCCTATTTTGGAGTTTGGCTTTATGCCGTCTCAACTTGCAACAAAACTCAGCACGATATTTTGGTGGCGAGCTAATGGAGCTCCTCCTACTGATTATGATAAGTGGGAACATCTGATTGAGGCAACTGTTCGCCACGCGACAGAGAGGTATGGAACAGAAGAGGTTAAGCAATGGTATTTCGAGGTATGGAATGAACCAAACCTTGGTTCTTTCTGGGCAGGAACGCAGGAAGAATATTTTCATCTATATGAGACTTCTGTCCGCGCAGTAAAACGAGTAAATTCTGGTTATAGAGTGGGAGGTCCATCTACCAGTGGTGCAGATTTTAGAGATGACCTTCATTATCTAAAAGAATTTCTGGCGTTTTGTGAAAAAAAGCAGTTGCCTGTAGACT
>JAHHTM010000114.1 GCA_020024675.1 Muricomes sp. | reverse complement strand
CTATTATGCAGCGGACGTAAAAGAGAGATATGGAGTTACACCAACGGAATTTATAGATGTAAAAGCATTGATGGGTGATGCTTCCGATAACATTCCAGGAGTACCGGGAATCGGGGAAAAGACAGCGACAAAGATTATCGCAGAATATGGCACCATTGAAAATGCGCATGACCATGTGTCTGAATTAAAACCACCAAGAGCAAGCAAAAATCTCGATGAATTCTGGGAGCAGGCATGTATGAGTAAAACGCTTGCAACGATTGAAACAAATGCAGATATCGATTTCGATATAGAAAATGCGAGACATTCAGATCCATATACAAAAGAAGCACATGATTATTTCATGCGACTTCAGTTCAAAAATCTACTGGGACGATTTAATGTAGAAGCAACCACAAACAAAATAGAAGATTCTTTTAAAGAAATTACAGAAAAAGAAGAAGCAGAAAAAATATTTCAAGAAGCAGAAAAAGCAGAAGTGGTTGGAGTATCTATCACGAAAGACGAAGAAAATATTTTGCCATTATTTGCTCACGAATCGGGCTATGCAAGAGTAACAATTGCATATGGACAGGAAAAAATCTATTCTATTTTAGGTGGACCTGCATTACCTATGGAATTTCTGTTTGAGCAGACATCAAAGCTTTCAGAAAAAGTGAAGCTCTTTTCGATGTTTGATCTTAAAAATTATCTTCCAGTTTTAAAGATTCATGATGAGGAAAGATGTTTTGATTCTACAGTGGCAGCATATCTTTTGAATCCATTAAAAAATGACTATGATTATGAAGATGTTGCACGAGAACAGCTAAATCTTATGATAGATGAAAATGCAGACCAGTTTAAAAAAGCCTGCTATGAAGCATATACTGCATTTGCTTCAACAGAGATCCTTTTGAATAAACTGAAAGAAGAAGGCATGGAAAAATTGTTTAACGAAATAGAAATGCCACTTGTTTTCACATTATTTGATATGGAACAAGAAGGAATCAAAGTAGAAGCGGATGAATTAAAAATATATGGAGAACAGCTTGGCGGTAGAATTATAGAGCTTGAAAAAGAGATTTATGAAGAAGCAGGTGAAACATTCAACATTAATTCTCCAAAGCAGTTGGGAGTGATACTTTTTGAACATTTGGGTCTTCCAAATGGAAAAAAGACAAAAACAGGATATTCTACGGCAGCAGATGTGCTTGACAAGTTAGCACCAGATTATCCGATTGTTGCAAAAATTTTAGAATTTCGTCAGCTTTCTAAATTAAAGTCTACTTATGCGGATGGACTGGCTTCTTATATTGGAACAGATGGAAGGATTCATGGAAAATTTAATCAGACCATTACCGCAACCGGAAGAATCAGCAGCACAGAACCGAATTTGCAAAACATTCCGGTACGAATGGAACTGGGAAGATTGATACGGAAAGTTTTTGTACCAAAAGAAGGATGTATATTCCTGGATGCAGATTATTCACAGATCGAACTAAGAATCCTTGCGCATTGTTCAGGAGATGAGCATCTTATAAATGCCTATAAAGAATCGCAGGATATTCACAGACTGACGGCATCACAGGTGTTCCATACTCCATTTGATGAAGTTACAGATCTTCAGAGACGAAATGCAAAAGCGGTAAACTTTGGAATCGTGTATGGAATCAGTTCTTTTGGACTTAGTCAGGATTTGAGCATCACTCGAAAAGAAGCTGCTCAGTATATAGAAAATTATTTTGAGACATATCCTGGAATCAAGAGATTTCTGGATGACTCAGTTGCTTACGCAAAGGATAATGGTTATGCGATTACACTTTTTGGCAGAAGAAGACCTGTACCGGAGTTGAAATCAAGCAATTTCATGCAGAGAAATTTCGGAGAGCGTGTAGCGATGAATGCACCAATACAGGGAACAGCAGCAGATATTATGAAAATTGCCATGATTGGCGTAAACAAGCAATTAAAAAAACGTGGTTTAAAATCAAAAATGATTTTACAGGTTCACGATGAACTTTTACTGGAAGTAGACAAAAATGAGTTGGATGAGGTAAAAGAGATTTTAAAAAGCCAGATGGAACAGGCGGCTGATCTTAATGTACCGCTTAGTGTGGATATGCAGACAGGTGCCAATTGGTATGAGGCAAAATAAAAGAGAGGTTTTTTATGAAGGTTTTAGGGATTACAGGTGGAGTAGGATGTGGAAAAAGCAAGGTTTTAACTTATCTTGCGGAACACTATAACGCTCATATCTGCCAACTTGATGAAGTAGCAAAGGAACTTCAAAAGAAAGGAACGTCATGTTACAATAAAATCATAGAAGAATTTGGAGAAAAAATTCTTAGAACAGATGGAGAACTAGATCGATATAAATTAGGCGAAATTGTTTTCTCGGACAAAGAAAAACGATTGAAATTAAATGAAATTGTTCATCCGGAAGTGAAAAACTGGGTAAAAAATGATATTTCACAAAAAGAAAAAGAAAATATACCTTTTTATGTTATAGAGGCGGCACTTCTTCCAGGAGCAGGGTATGAGGATATTTGCAATGAATTTTGGTATATATATACGCAAGAATCCATTCGCAGAAAGAGACTTAAAGAATCCAGAGGATATTCGGATGAGAAAATTACAAATATGATCGATTCACAGGCATCGGAAGAAGTGTACAAAAAGATATGTCATGTTGTGATTGATAATAGTGGTAATTTTGAAGATACAATGAAACAAATAGGAGAAATGTTATGAGATTATGTAGTATTGCAAGTGGAAGCAGCGGAAACTGTATTTATGTAGGCAGCGATAAGACGCATCTACTTGTAGATACAGGAATCAGCAAAAAAAGAATTGAGGCTGGATTAAAGGAACTGGATGTAAAGGGAGAAGAATTAGATGGAATTCTTATTACACACGAGCATTCAGATCATATACAGGGACTTGGCGTATTTAGTAGAAAATATGGGATCCCAATTTACGCCACGCCAGGAACTTTGGAAGGAATCAAAAATTACAGCTCTCTTGGGAAAATGCCGGAAGGACTTTATAATCCGATAAAGATTGACGAAAAATTCAAACTAGGTGATATTACAATAGATCCATTTCGAATTTCTCATGATGCGAATGAACCATCTGGATTCCGAATGGAGTGTGGGAGTAAATCAGTTGCAGTTGCGACGGATCTTGGAAAGTATGATGAGTATACGGTTAAAAAACTTCAGGACCTAAATGCGGTACTTTTAGAAGCAAACCACGATATTCATATGTTGGAAGTAGGATCCTATCCTTATCATTTAAAGCGAAGAGTTATGGGAGATAAGGGACATTTATCAAATGAATTGTCAGGAAAGCTCCTTTGTGATATACTACATGATGACTTAAAGTATATCGTACTAGGTCATCTGAGTAAGGAAAATAATTATGCAAAACTTGCATATGAGACTGTCAAGTTAGAAGTGACGCTTGGAGATAATGAGTACAAAGGCGAAGACCTTAATATGGCAGTTGCAAAAAGAAATGAAATTTCAGAGATACTGAATATTTAGGAGGATAAAAAAATGAAAAGATGTATCGTTACAGTTCTAGGAAAAGACACCGTTGGAATTATTGCAAAAGTATGTACATATCTTGCGAACAACAACATTAACATATTAGATATTTCACAGACTATTATCGAAGGTTACTTTAACATGATGATGATTGTTGATGTGGCAGGATTAGAGAAAGATTTTAAACTTGTATGTGATGAAATGAATGCACTTGGAGAAGAGACAGGTGTTTGCATCCGTTGTCAGAAAGAAGAGATTTTTGAAAAAATGCACAGATTATAATGTTTATAGATGTGCTAATACATATAAATGTGGTTTAAGATAAAGAATGTGAGGATAAATTATCATGATAAATATATATGAAGTATCAGAAACCAATAATATGATCGAACATGAAAATCTTGATGTGCGTACAATTACATTAGGAATCAGCCTGTTAGATTGTATTGATTCAGATCTTTCAGAGCTGAATCGCAAGATTTATGATAAAATTACTACTGTTGCCAAAGATCTTGTGTCAACAGGACAGGACATAGAAAAAGAATTTGGAATACCAATTGTAAATAAGAGAATTTCTATTACACCGATCGGACTTATTGGTGCAGCAGCATGTAAATGTCCGGAAGATTATGTTACAATTGCAAAAACACTAGACAGAGCTGCAAAAGAAGTTGGTGTAAACTTTATTGGTGGATATTCAGCTCTTGTTTCAAAAGGAATGACAAAAAGTGATGAAAATCTGATTCGATCTATTCCTGAAGCGCTTGCATGCACAGAAAGAATCTGTAGTTCAGTTAATGTAGGATCTACAAAAACAGGTATAAATATGGATGCAGTACGTCTTTGTGGACAGATTGTAAAAGACACAGCAGAGGCTACAAAAGACACAGATTCTCTTGGTTGTGCGAAGCTTGTAATTTTCTGCAATGCTCCAGATGATAACCCATTTATGGCAGGAGCATTTCTTGGAGTGACAGAAGCAGATGCAGTCATTAATGTTGGCGTAAGTGGTCCTGGAGTTGTTAAAAAAGCACTTGAAAAGGTTCGTGGAAAAGGATTTGAGGAACTCTGTGAAACAATCAAAAAAACAGCATTCAAAGTAACAAGAGTTGGACAACTTGTTGCAGGTGAAGCTTCAAAGAGACTGGGAGTACCATTTGGTATTGTTGATCTGTCTTTGGCGCCTACACCAGCAATCGGCGATAGTGTAGCTGAGATTTTAGAAGAGATTGGATTAGAAAGAGTTGGTGCACCAGGTACAACAGCAGCACTTGCGATGTTAAATGATCAGGTGAAAAAAGGTGGAGTTATGGCTTCTTCATATGTAGGCGGTTTAAGTGGAGCGTTTATTCCGGTAAGTGAAGATCAGGAAATGATCGATGCGGTTAATGTAGGAGCAATCACTATAGAAAAATTAGAAGCTATGACATGTGTATGCTCTGTTGGGCTCGATATGATTGCAATACCTGGAAAGACGAAAGCAAGTACTATTTCAGGAATTATTGCAGATGAAATGGCAATCGGTATGGTAAATCAGAAGACAACAGCGGTTCGTCTTATTCCAGTCATTGGAAAAGATGTAGGAGATGTAGCACAGTTCGGTGGTCTTTTGGGCTACGCTCCAATCATGCCAGTCAATGAATTTAGCTGTGATGCTTTTGTAAATCGTGAAGGAAGGATTCCTGCACCAATTCACAGTTTCAA
>JAHHTM010000113.1 GCA_020024675.1 Muricomes sp. | reverse complement strand
TGCTCATGCACATATTAATGTTAAAATGATTGATCAAGGTTCAAGTGAGTTAAATATTATTGTTGGTGTAAAACACGAGGATTTCGAAAATGCAATCAGAGCTCTTTATGACATCTTTGTTCTTACTCAAATATAAATGAAAGGGTTTTTATATAATCATGAACATATTATTTTTCTTGAAACCAAAAAGTGAAGTAGCATATGTATATGATGATTTTACACTTCGCCAGGTTCTTGAAACCATGGAATATCATAAATATTCCTCTATACCTATGTTAAACAGAAACGGAGAATTTGTTGGAACGATTACAGAAGGAGATCTTCTTTGGTCAATTAAAGATTACAAAAATCTTAATATTAAAAGTGCTGAGAATATTTTTATTCGTAATATTCCAAGGAAAACTAATTTCCGTGCAGTTGCAGCTGATGCCAAAATGGAAGATTTGTTAAAACAGGCTATGGACCAAAACTTTGTGCCAGTTGTCGATGATCAGAAAAAATTTATTGGTATTATTACAAGAAAGACCATCATTGAATATTGCTATGAAAAATTGATTGCTTGTGACAAATAATTTAAAAATCTTTCAAAAAACTATTGACATTTTTGAAAAGTAGGTGCTATATTATAATGGTATGCCGCACAATGAGGTTTTAAAGTTCTGCTTTCATATAGTAGACGCCGTAATTGGCGAGTAATGATAATAGGAGGTGCCATATGTACGCAATTATAGCAACAGGTGGTAAACAGTACAAAGTAGCCGAAGGCGATATCATTAAAGTAGAAAAACTTGGTGTAAATGCTGGGGAGACTTATACATTTGACCAGGTACTTGCAGTAAACAATGACAAACTTGTTGTTGGTAACCCAACAGTTGAAGGTGCAACAGTTACAGCTTCTGTTCTTGGTGATGGAAAAGGTAAAAAAGTTGTCGTTTACAAGTATAAGAGAAAAACTGGATACCATAACAAAAACGGTCACAGACAGCAGTATACTGCAGTTAAGATTGACAAGATCAATGCTTAATTTGGTGATGTAATGATTAAGGTAACCATTTACGAAAATGGGCAGCACGAACGAATTGGTTTCGCTGCAGAAGATCATGCAGGATATGCCGATTCGGGTTCAGATATTGTTTGTGCTGCAGCATCTGTTCTTATGATCAACACGATCAATGCCGTAGAAAGATTCACTGAAGATAAATTTACTGTATCATCTGACGATTCAGAAGACAGTCCTTTTATCAGTTTTCGATTTACTAAGCATCCGGGACATGATGCCAGATTACTGTTAGACACTATGATACTTGGACTCCAAGATATAGAAAATAACAGTGAATATGAACCATACATTGATATTATCTTCGAGGAGGTGTAATAACCATGATGAATTTGAACCTTCAATTTTTTGCACATAAAAAGGGAGTTGGTTCTACAAAGAACGGACGTGACTCAGAGTCTAAGAGATTAGGCGCTAAGAGAGCTGTCGGTCAGTTTGTAAAAGCTGGTAACATCCTTTACAAACAGCGTGGAACAAAAATCCATCCAGGTCTTAATGTAGGACGTGGCGGTGACGACACACTGTTTGCTTTAACAGACGGTATTGTCAGATTCGAAAGAAAAGGCAGAGATAAGAAACAGGTTTCTATCTATCCAGTAGCTGAATAAGCGTATAAAAGCACATGTTAGCCTCAGACCGGAATTGTGTCTGAGGCTTTCTTTATCTAAGTTTATCATTGATTTTTCATAGTAAAAATAATACTATTGTGATATAATATGTAGCGTGTAAATTATAAATTATTAAAAGAAAAGGATACGAATTATGTTTGCAGATAGAGCCAAAATATTTATAAGATCCGGACGAGGTGGTGATGGCCACTGTAGTTTCCGTCGTGAGCTATATGTTCCAAATGGTGGTCCAGATGGTGGTGATGGTGGAAAAGGTGGAGACCTTATTTTTGAAGTAGATAAAGGGTTAAACACTCTTGTAGATTACCGTCACAAAAGAAAATACGCCGCTGGAGATGGAGAACAGGGTGGAAAACGTCGTTGCCATGGAAAAGATGGTAAAGACCTTGTTTTGCGCGTTCCAGAAGGAACTGTTATTAAAGAATCCAAAACTGGAAAAGTTATAGCTGATATGTCCGGTGATAATAAACGTCAAATCGTATTAAAAGGCGGAAAAGGCGGACTTGGAAATATGCATTTTGCTACATCCACTATGCAGGTTCCAAAATATGCCCAGCCAGGACAAGTAGCTATGGAACTGGAAGTTAATCTTGAATTAAAAGTAATTGCTGATGTTGGTCTTGTAGGATTCCCAAATGTTGGAAAATCTACACTTCTTTCCAGAGTTACAAATGCGGATCCAAAGATTGCAAATTATCATTTTACAACTTTAAACCCAAATCTTGGTGTAGTTGATCTTGATGGTGCAAAAGGATTTGTCATGGCTGATATCCCAGGACTTATCGAAGGAGCATCAGAGGGTATCGGACTTGGTCATGAATTTTTAAGACACATTGAACGTACAAAGATGATGATCCATGTTGTAGATGCAGCTGGTACAGAAGGACGAGATCCTGTTGAAGATATTCACAAAATTAATGCTGAACTTGAAGCATACAATTCTGAAATTGCATCACGTCCACAGGTGATTGCCGCAAATAAAACAGATCTGATTTATAGTGAAGATGAAGATCCTGTCGAAAGATTAAAAGTAGAATTTGAACCTCAGGGAATTAAAGTATTTCCTATTTCCGGTGTCACAGGAAAAGGTTTAAAAGAGTTACTTTATTATGTAAGTGCTGAGCTTGAAAAGATGGATTCGAAACCTCTTGTTTTTGAACAGGAATTTTTCCCAGAGGATGAGTTGATCTACGAAGATCTTCCATATACAGTTGAAAAAGAAGATGATGTGTTTGTTGTTGAAGGGCCTAAAATCGAAAAAATGCTTGGATATACAAATCTTGATTCTGAAAAAGGTTTTGCATTCTTCCAGAAGTTCTTAAAAGACAGTGGAATTCTCGAAAGGTTAGAAGCAGAAGGAATTGAAGAAGGCGATACAGTACGTATGTATAGTCTTCAGTTTGATTACTATAAATAAATACGAAAATACAGGAGATTAAAAATGACTACAAAACAAAGAGCATATTTAAAAAGTCTTGCCATGACAATGGATCCTATTTTCCAAATTGGAAAATCCAGCATGACACCGGGGCTTACAGCTGCAATATCTGAAGCATTAGATGCACGCGAACTTGTAAAAATCAGTGTTCTTCAAAACTGCCTTGATGATCCAAGACAGCTTGCTGAAACAATTGCAGAACGTACAAAATCTCAGGTTGTTCAAGTAATCGGTAAGAAGATTGTCCTTTATAAAGAAGGGAAAAAAGATAAAAAGAAAATCATACTTCCATAGGAGATCTATTATGAAGATTGGTATCATGGGAGGCACGTTTGACCCGGTTCACATTGGTCATCTGCTTTTAGGAGAATTTGCTTATGAGCAGTACAACCTTGATGAAGTATGGTTTCTACCAAATGGAACACCTCCTCATAAAGAGACAAAGAGTATAGGAACAAGTTTTGAACACAGGGCAGCTATGGTCAAATCAGCTATTTGGGATACACCTTACTTTAAATTATCTCTTCATGAAGCCATAGGTGGTGTACATTACACATATCAGACATTATATGAATTAAGAGAACTTTATCCACAACACGAATTTTATTTTATACTTGGTGCAGATTCCCTTTTTTCGATTGAAACATGGATGCATTTTCGGGAAATCTTCCCTTCGTGTACAATTCTAGCAGCAATGCGAGATGATAAAGATGCAAAAGAAATGGAAAAACAGATTGAATATCTGACAGATCTATACGATGCAAAAATATGTCTTTTGCGTGCACCTTTAATCGAAATTTCATCCACTACGATTAGAAACCGGATTATGAACAACCAAAGTGTTCGATATATGGTGCCAGATTCTGTAGTACAGTATATTGATAACAATAAGCTTTATTATGAGGAAACTTAACATGGAAGATATGAAAGACATCTCTAAAAAACTTCAAAAGATTTTAAAGCCAGAACGCTTTGAGCATACAATAGGTGTAATGTATACTGCAGCTGCGCTTGCGATGAAATATGACGTAGATATTGAGCAGGCTATGTATGCAGGTCTTTTACATGATTGTGGAAAGCATTGTTCTGCTAAAGATCAAATGAAACTCTGTAAAGAATATAACATTAAACTTACAGAGTCTGAACTTGAAATGCCTGCACTTATTCACGCAAAACTTGGTGCATACCTTGCTGAACACAAATATAAAGTGAAATCACCAGAAATTCTTGATGCAATCAGATATCATACAACTGGAAGAGAAGCAATGACCATGCTTGAAAAGATTATTTACATTGCAGATTACATTGAACCAAAGAGAAAAATGATTCCTGCATTACCTAAAGTACGAGTTGCTGCATTTACTAATATTGATGAAGCAGTTTATATATGCGCAGGATCAACGATTTCTTTCCTGGAAGGAACAAATCGTCCCATTGACACTTTAACGATCAAAACATACGAATATTACAAAAAACAGATAGGAGAGAAGTAATACATGGATCAGGCAAAAAAAATGGCACAGCTTGCATATGAAGCTTTAGATGATAAAAAAGGTGTAGATATCAAAGTTATTGATATTTCTAGCGTATCTGTTCTTGCTGATTATTTTATCATTGCTAATGGTAACAGTGAAAGTCAGGTAAGAGCACTTGTTGATAATGTAGATGAAAATCTTGGGAAAGCAGGATTTGAGTTAAAACAAAGAGAAGGATATAATTCAGGAAACTGGGTTCTTCTCGATTATGGCGATATTATCGTTCATGTTTTCGACAAAGAAAATAGACTTTTCTATGATCTTGAAAGAATCTGGAGAGATGGTAAAACTATAGAACCGGAATCTTTGCTTGAAAATAATTAAAAAAATAAGAGGAGCATTGTTCATAAACAGTGCTCCTCTTTAAATTTATAAAAATCTAAATACACCTATAACTTTACCTAAAATAGAAACATCTGTAACAATAATAGGGTCCATAAAATCGTTTTCCGGTTGTAAACGATAAAGTCCATCTTCTTTATAAAATCTCTTAACTGTAGCACCCTCATCAACAAGAGCTACGACGATTTCACCGTTAGATGCAACTGACATCTGTTCTACGAGGACCATATCTCCATCAAAAATACCGGCATTGATCATACTGTCACCTTTAACT
>JAHHTM010000112.1 GCA_020024675.1 Muricomes sp. | reverse complement strand
CCACTTTATGAAGATGAAATTTCGATAAAAGATAAAATAGAAAAAATTGCAAAAGAAATATATGGTGCCCGAGGAGTTGTTTATGAGCCGGCTGCTTTAAAGCAGATTGCTAAGATTGAATCTATGGGATTTTCTAATCTTCCGGTATGTATGGCTAAGAATCAGTATTCACTTTCAGATGATGCGAAAAAATTAGGTCGTCCAGAAAACTTTGATATTCATGTCAGAGAAGTTTATGTGAACGCTGGAGCAGGTTTTGCAGTAGTTCTTACCGGTACAGTCATGACAATGCCAGGTCTTCCAAAAGTTCCAGCAGCAAATGGAATTGATGTTGCAGAAGATGGAAGAATTACAGGGCTGTTTTAAAGGAGAATAAAATGGCACAACTTATTGATGGAAAGAAAATCTCATCAGACATAAAAGAAGAATTACGTATAGAAGTACAGCAATTAAAAGAACAAGGAATTTCAGTATGTTTGGCAGTTGTTCAGGTTGGAGAAGATCCGGCATCTTGCGTATATGTAAAGAACAAAAAACGAGCATGTTCTTATATAGGAATTGAATCAAAATCATATGAATTGCCTGAGAATACAACAGAGGAAGAATTGGTAAAACTGGTAGAAACATTGAATCAAGATGATTCAGTTAACGGTATACTTGTACAGCTTCCGCTTCCAGATCATATTAACGAAGACAGAATTATAAATCTCATTCGTCCTGAAAAAGATGTAGACGGTTTTCATCCCATTAATATAGGCCGTTTGTGGACAGGAGAAAAAGGATTTTTATCCTGTACACCGGCAGGTATTATTCAACTTTTAAAACGTTCTGACATTCAAATGTCAGGAAAGGAATGCGTTATTATAGGGAGAAGCAATATCGTAGGGAAACCTATGGCTGCTTTGATGTTGAGAGAAAATGCGACAGTTACAATTGCACACTCTAAAACTGTAAATTTAAAAGAAATTACAAAAAGAGCAGATATTGTTATTGTTGCACTTGGTAAGGAAAAATTTATAAATTCAGAGTATATAAAAGAGGGAGCGGTCGTAATTGATGTGGGGATGCACAGAGATGTAAATAATAAATTATGCGGAGATGTTGATTTTATGGATGTAGAGCCGCATACATCAGCAATCACTCCAGTTCCCGGAGGAGTTGGCCCTATGACGATCGCAATGCTTATGAATAATTGTGTAGAAACTGTACGTGTGTAGGAGGGGGTAACATGAAGTGTGTGAATTGTGGTGCTGTAATTCCAAGAGGGCGCATATACTGCCCGTTTTGCGGAATGGAGATTCAGATTGTTCCAGACTATAACCCGTTAGATGATGTCCTTACTGGTGAAGTCAGACAGTCTGTGAGAAATGCCACAAGACCAAGTAGAACAGATGGTGTGAGGAACTATCATGTTGATAATTCCGAAAGGTATGCTTATTCATCTGGAATGTCAACTGAAAAAGGATTTGGTCAAACGCATTCCAGAGCATATAGAGAAAGAAAAATGCAATCATCAGAAAAAACTGGTCAAGATCATGAACAAAATAAAAAATTAAATAGAGGGAATGATCATAAACGCAGACGAAAAGCAAAGCAAAGGCGTTTAGCGAAAATGCGAAGACAAAGAAGAATGATTATTTTAGTGATTACACTTTTTGCAGTTGTATGTATAGGAAGTATTGTATATTTAAATTCCTATGCAGGACAAATTAGAAAAGGAAACAAAGCGTTGTTGTCTTCTGATTATGCTAAAGCGGAACAGTATTTCACAAAAGCAAGTAAAAAAGACAGAAAAAGACCAGAGGCATATGAAGGACTTGCAAAGATTTGCCAGAAAAAAGAAGATATGGAAGGCGCAGAAAATGTGTTTCTTTCAGCAATTGCAGTTCAGCCGGATAATGTAAAGTTATATCAGGCTATTATTGATTTTTATTTAGATACAAAGCAGCCAAAGAAAGTATCTGAAGTGTTAAGCGACTGCAGATATGAAGAAGTTCTGGAAAGCTTAAAAAAATATGTTACACCTAAACCAGAATTTGATCTTTTAGAAGGAACATATGAAGAAGTTCAGGAGGTAGCGCTTACATCAAAGGGAAATAAAATCTACTATACAATGGATGGAAGTGATCCGGACATATATAGTCAGCAATATGATGCACCAATTCTTATTGACAAAGAAGGCGAAACAAATATAAAAGCGATTGCTGTTAATAAAAACAAGATTCCAAGTGTGGTTGCATCAAAAAAATATATGATTGCATTACCAATTGAGGATGCACCTTCAGTCAGCCCGTCTACAGGTCAGTATGAAACAGCGACAGAAATAAAAATTGTTGTACCTGAAGGGTACACAGCCTACTACACTATGGATGGTACAGATCCGTCTGCCCCGGCTTCAAATCCAACGAAGTATGAAGGACCAATAACTATGCCGGAAGGTCAGACATTGTTTAGTGCAGTGTTGAAAAAAAATGATTCGGAAAAATACACACAGGTAACAAAACGGAATTATGTATATAGTTCCGAAGCAGATTAAAAAATGCCACTATTATTTTGTTGAAAATTGCAGAATAATAGTGGATTTTTTATAAAAATAAATACAAAATAACTAAAATAAAGGTTGCGTTAAAAGTTTAACGGTGTTATAATCGGAGTTATCAAAATAAATTATCAGTAAAAGGAGATTTGAGATGAGCAGATTTACATTGCCACGAGACATTTATCACGG
This sequence comes from Muricomes sp., assembly GCA_020024675.1. Taxonomy (GTDB): domain Bacteria; phylum Bacillota; class Clostridia; order Lachnospirales; family Lachnospiraceae; genus JAHHTM01. Next base: position 2,606 of record JAHHTM010000112.1, on the reverse strand, counting down.
AAAAGGTAGTTTGGAGCAACTGAAAAACCTTAAGGGTAAAAAGGCTATTCTTGTTGTAGGTGGCGGTTCTATGAAACGCCAGGGATTTCTTGACAAAGCAGTTGGATACTTAAAAGAAGCTGGAATGGAGGTTCAATTATTTGAAGGTGTTGAACCAGATCCATCAGTGGAGACAGTTAAGAAGGGCGCAGAAGCTATGCGTGCATTTGAACCAGACTGGATTGTTGCTATGGGTGGTGGTTCACCAATTGATGCAGCCAAAGCTATGTGGGCATTTTACGAGTATCCAGATGTAACATTTGAAGATTTGTGTGTACCGTTTAATTTCCCTGAATTAAGACAAAAAGCTAAATTTGTAGCAATTCCATCTACATCAGGAACTGCAACAGAAGTTACAGCATTTTCAGTTATTACAGACTATGCAAAAGGAATTAAATATCCACTTGCAGATTTTGAAATCACACCAGATGTAGCAATCGTTGATCCTGAGTTAGTAGAGGCACTTCCAGTTCATCAAGTTGCTTATACAGGTATGGATGCGCTTACACATGCGATAGAGGCATATGTGTCTACATTAAATTGTGCGTTTACAGATCCACTTGCACTTCAAGCTATCGAAATGGTGTTTGATTATCTCCCAGCTTCTTATGCAGGAAATCAGGAGGCAAGAGAAAAAATGCATACAGCACAGTGTCTTGCAGGTATGGCATTTTCTAATGCGTTACTTGGTATCGTACATTCTATGGCACATAAGACAGGAGCAGCATTTTCAACAGGACATATTACACATGGACTTGCAAATGCTATGTACCTCCCATATGTTATCCGTTACAATGCAAAAGATCCTGTAGCAGCAAAACGTTATGCAGAGATTGCAAGAAGAGTAGGACTTGAGGGAGTTTCCGAACAATCTCTTATTAACAGTCTATGTAAGAAAATTGATCATTTTAATGATGTACTTGACATTCCACATACGCTTAAAGAGTTTGGTATTGATGAAAATGAATTTAAAGAAAAAGTTGCACAAATTTCAGAACTTGCCGTAGGTGATGCATGTACAGGTTCTAATCCAAGAAGCATCACTCCAGCTGAAATGGAAAGACTGTTTACATGTATTTATTATGGAAAAGAAGTAGATTTTTAATCCGAAAATCATTGTGATACATAAAAATCAAGAGGTTGGTCAGATGATACCGGCCTCTTGATTTTTATTAAATTTCACAGCTTGTCATTCGATTTATTATAGGGTATTATAATAAAAGGGTATTATATTACAAGGAGGACTAAAATGTATAGGATTGTTAAATCAGAAAAACTGGCCGATAAGATTTATCTTATGGATGTTGAAGCGCCAAGAGTTGCAAAACACTGCCAGCCGGGCCAGTTTGTAATTGTGAAAATGGATGAAAAAGGAGAAAGAATCCCACTTACGATTTGTGATTATGACAGAGAAGCAGGTACCATCACAATTGTATTTCAGGAAGTAGGAGCCTCTACTATAAAAATGGCTGAACTAAAGGAAGGGGACTATTTCCGTGATTTTGTTGGACCGCTTGGATGTCCATCAGAACTTATTCATACAGATATTGAAGAGTTAAAAAAGAAGAAAATTTTATTTGTTGCAGGTGGAGTAGGAGCGGCACCGGTATATCCTCAGGTAAAGTGGCTTCATAAGAGAGGAATTGCAGCTGATGTCATTGTTGGATCCAAGACAAAAGATATGTTGATCCTTGAAAAAGAATTAGAAGCAGTTTCAGGAAACTTATATGTAACTACAGATGACGGATCATACGGACGTTCAGGTATGGTTACAAAAGTGATTGAGGATCTTGTAAATGAAGAAGGAAAACAATACGACGAGTGTATTGCAATCGGCCCTATGATCATGATGAAATTCGTATGTCTTCTTACAAAAAAACTAGATATACCTACAATTGTTAGTATGAACCCTATTATGGTTGATGGTACAGGTATGTGTGGAGCATGTCGCCTTCAAATTGGTGATGAAATTAAATTTGCATGTGTAGATGGACCGGAATTTAATGGACATCTTGTTGATTTTGATCAGGCTATGGCTAGAATGCAGATGTATAAGAGTAAAGAAGGCCGCGCATTACTGAAGCTTCAGGAAGGAAAAACACATCACGGGCATGATGGAAAAGGATGTAGTGATGAGGGAGGTGAAAGATAATGGCTAATGTATTAGAAAGAGTACCAGTAAGAGAACAGGATCCAAAGGTACGTGCGACAAACTTTGAAGAAGTGTGTCTTGGATACAATAAAGAAGAAGCTATGGAAGAAGCAGCAAGATGCCTTAATTGTAAAAATGCAAAATGTATTCAGGGTTGTCCTGTATCTATCAATATTCCTGCATTTATTAATCAGGTAAAAGAAGGAAATATTGAAGAAGCATACAAAATTATTGGACAGTCTTCAGCACTTCCGGCTATTTGTGGTCGTGTATGTCCACAGGAGTCACAGTGTGAAGGAAAATGTATCCGTGGCATAAAAGGAGCAGCAATTTCGATTGGTAAACTAGAAAGATTTGTTGCAGATTATGCATTGGAAAATAATATTAAACCAGAGGGACCAAAGACGACTAATGG